>JAVXEO010000016.1:0-34458 GCA_036658435.1 Acetivibrio sp. | reverse complement strand
TTTAGAAAGAAATCAAATTAATTAATGCTTCTCTTTACAAAAGAAGTATGTAAAAGTTCATGTGCTTTATGACTTCCCGGTTCTCCCAGGTAATTATCATAAAGTTCTTTGATTGCCGGATTGTCATGAGATTTTCTTAACTCTCTGGATTCATCTAAATCATAGAGAACTTTGGCACGTAGGGCGCGGATATCCGTAAAGTTACGAATACGTGCCGGTACCTGTGGCTGTCCGCCACCATTGACACATCCACCGGGACATCCCATGATTTCAATAAAGTGATAATCTGCTTCCCCTGCATTTACCTTTTCCAATAAAGTTTTTGCATTGCCAAGACCTGAGGCAACGGCAAGTTTTACATCCATATCACCGACATGGTAAGTAGCCTCTTTAATACCTTCTACGCCACGAACTTCTTTGAATTCAAGGGGAGAATCCGCAGGTTCACCGGTTAATTTCCATACAGCAGTACGAAGCGCTGCTTCCATAACACCACCGGTAGCACCAAAGATCACACCGGCACCGGTAGACTCTCCTAAAGGAGCATCAAATTTTTCATCAACAGGCAGCTCTAAGAAATTAAGTCCGGCACGTTCAATCATGCGGGCCAATTCTCTTGTGGTAAGAGCAATATCAACATCCGGAACACCGGCAGCCGCTTCATCATCTCGTCCAATTTCGAACTTTTTAGCCGTACAAGGCATAATACTTACACTTACGATATCCTTTGGATCCCAACCCATTTTTTCAGCATAATAGGTTTTAAGGACAGCACCAAACATCTGCTGAGGAGATTTGCAGGAAGACAGGTTCTCTGTCATATCCGGGAAATAATGTTCGCAGTATTTAATCCATCCAGGAGAACAGGAAGTAATAATAGGAAGTTTACCACCATTTTGAACTCGGTCAAGAAATTCGGTAGCCTCTTCCATAATGGTTAAGTCTGCACTAAAGTCGGTATCAAATACTTTATCAAAACCAAGGCGCTGGAGAGCGGCAATCATCTGCCCTTCTGCATTGGTTCCAATAGGAAGACCGAAGGACTCTCCAATTGCAGCACGTACAGCAGGCGCAACCTGAACCACAACGTGTTTTTCGGGATTTGCAATTGCGGCAAAGACCTCTTCCGTATAATCTTTTTCGTAGATTGCACCAACTGGGCAGACAGCAATACATTGTCCGCAAGAAACACAACTGGTCTCACCCAGTCCCATATTAAAGGCACTGGAAATATGGGTTTTAAATCCACGATCATTTGCACCAATAACACCCACAGCCTGTACTTTTTCACAAACAGCAGAACAGCGGCGGCATAAAATACATTTATTGTTATCACGAACCATATGGGCAGCAGAAAAGTCCAGTTCATATTTGTTTATTTCACCATCAAACTTTGCTTCGTCCTCAACCTTTAAATCTTTGGCCAGTTTCTGCAATTCGCAGTTGCCACTTCTAACGCAGGATAAGCATTTTCTATCATGGTTAGAAAGAATTAACTGAAGCGTCTTTTTTCTGGAATCCAAAACTTTAGGAGTGTTGGTCCATACTTCCATTCCTTCATTTACTGGATATACACAAGAAGCAGCTAAGCTTCTTGCTCCCTTAATTTCAACGACACATATACGGCAGGCACCAATCTCATTAATTTCCTTTAAGAAACAAAGAGTTGGAATGTCAATATGTGCTAATCTGGCAGCTTCAAGAATTGTTGAGCCTTCCGGTGCAGATACATCTACGCCATTTATTTTTAAATTAATCATGTTAACCTCCTTATTTCTTTGCGATTGCGCCGAATTTGCATTTTTCCATACAAGCACCACATTTTACACAGAGTTCCTGAGAAATAACATGTGGCTCCTTTACGGTTCCGGAAATTGCACCATTTGGACAGATTCTTGCGCATAGGGTGCAGCCTTTGCATTTCATAGGGTCAATCGTATAAGAAAGTAAAGCTTTGCATACGCCTGCAGGACACTTTTTGTCAACAACGTGGGCAATATATTCGTCTTTAAAGTAACGTAAAGTTGAAAGAACCGGGTTCGGAGCAGTTTGTCCCAAACCGCAAAGAGAGTTCTCTTTAATGTAATAACAAAGTTCTTCTAACTTATCAAGGTCTTCTAAGGTACCTTGTCCTTTGGTAATCTTTTCAAGAATTTCAAGCATGCGCTTGGTTCCAACACGGCAAGGAGTACACTTACCACAAGATTCTTCTACGGTAAACTCTAAGAAGAACTTTGCAATATCTACCATACAGTTATCTTCATCCATTACAATAAGTCCGCCGGAGCCCATCATGGAACCAATACGGATTAAATTATCATAATCAATGGGAATATCAAAATGTTCGAAAGGAATACATCCACCGGATGGACCACCGGTTTGGGCTGCTTTAAACTTCTTTCCATTAGGGATACCACCACCGATTTCTTCAATAATAGTACGAAGGGTAGTTCCCATTGGAACCTCAACAAGTCCTGTATTATTAATTTTACCACCCAGTGCAAAAACCTTGGTTCCTTTGGACTTTTCGGTACCCATAGCAGAGAACCATTCTGCACCATTTAAAATAATTTGTGGAACGTTGGCATAGGTTTCTACATTATTAAGAATGGTAGGTTTTTGGAACAATCCTTTTTCAGCAGGAAATGGAGGACGAGGACGTGGCTCGCCACGATGTCCTTCAATAGAAGTCATAAGGGCGGTCTCTTCACCACAAACAAAGGCTCCGGCACCAAGACGCAAATCAATATCAAAACTAAAGTCGGTTCCGAAAATATTCTTACCAAGTAAACCATAGTCTCGAGCCTGTCCTAATGCTATTTTCAAACGTTCTACGGCAATTGGATATTCTGCACGAACGTAGATATAACCCTGGTCGGCACCGATGGCATATCCAGCGATTGCCATTGCTTCAAATACTACATGGGGATCTCCTTCCAGAACGGAACGATCCATAAAGGCACCCGGATCTCCTTCGTCTGCATTACAACAAACATACTTCTGTCCGCCTTTAACTAAATCCTTTGCTAACTGCCATTTTCTTCCGGTAGGGAATCCACCGCCTCCACGGCCTCGAAGACCACTGTCTAAGATGGATTTAATAACGTCATCCGGCGTCATTTCTGTCAGAACTTTTCCCAGAGCTTCATATCCACGGGTTGCAATATATTCGTCGATATTTTCAGGATTGATAACTCCGCAGTTACGGAGTGCAATTCTGGTTTGTTTTTTATAAAATGCCGTTTCACTTAATGACAAGATGCCATCTTCGGTAACGGTTTCATTATAAAGAAGACGCTTTACAATTCTTCCCTTTAATAAATGTTCAGAAACAATTTCCGGAATATCTTCTACTTTAACCAGAGAGTAAAAAGATGCCTCCGGATATATAATCATAATTGGGCCAAGTGCGCAAAGTCCATGACAACCTGTTTGAACCACGGAAACTTCGGAACTGAGACCATTTTTGTCAATTTCTGCTTGCAGTGCTTTGATAATATCCTGACTTCCAGAGGAAGTACAACCGGTACCACCGCAAACTAAAACGTGTGAACGATACATATTATGTCCTCCTCTTGTTATTTAATAGCACTGTTAATTACGTATTCGGTAACAACCTGACCACGAACCAAATGCTGGTCCACCACTTCCAAAGCTTTTTCAGGTGTCATCTTTACATAGGTTACTTTTTCTTTTCCCGGCTCAAAAACTTCTACAATAGGCTCATACTGGCAAAGCCCAATGCAGCCGGTTTGTGTTACTACTATATGTTCTAAATGTCGGCTTTGAACAGCATCCGATAAAGTCGTTAAAACAGGTCTGGCACCACTGGCAATACCGCAGGTAGCCATACCAATTACGACTCTGGTCTGAGAACTGTCTTCAGAACGTAAACCTACTTGACCCTGCATTCTTTCTCTGATTGCTTTTAATTCTTCAAGCGATTTCATAAAATAATCCTCCAATCCTTTTCTAGTAGAAAGCTTCTTTATCCACTTCGCTTTTATTTTCTAATAAAAAATCTTTAATGTAGGAAGATACCTCATAGGAATTAAGAGGTACATCTCCAAGAATTTCTTTTATTTCCCGTGTGTCCAAAGTAAAACTTTCTTTATTGTATGTATATCTATATAAAAAATCGGTGTGTGTATTAAAGGTAACTAAGGTATGTATGGTACTTGTAATATCACCCAAAGGCATTCGGTCAATATGTGATAATTGAAAGGAAGCCTTTACAACGGTACCCTCACCCGGAGCGGATACAATGGAAAAACTACCATTGGTACTTAGGGCAGCCTGTTTAAAAAAGGGGATGCCAAGACCGACTTTACGAGTGGTTCGGGTAGTGAAAAAAGGGTCTTCTACGTGTGCAGCCTGTTCCTTTGTCATTCCTTTTCCATTGTCTTTAATGCAAATGGAAAGAATATCCTCCTGGGTATCTGCAAGAACTTCGATTTCAACCAGGGAAGCCTGGGCACGAATGGAATTTTCTGCAATATCTAAAATATTTAAGGAAAGTTCAGGCATCATAAGGTGTTACCTCCTGTTCATATAAAATACTATGCGTATTTTGCTAAAACATTTTCCACATCATCTGTAGTAAGACGACCATAAACTTCATCGTCAATGGTAAGGACTGGAGCAAGACCGCATGCACCAATACAACGGCAGGCATCTAGTGAAAACTTGCCATCTGGAGTACATCCACCGCTTTCAATTCCTAATTTTTCAGAAATCTTGTTAAAAATATCACCAGATCCCTTTACATAACATGCAGTTCCCAGACAAACACTAATTCTGTGCTTTCCTTTTGGATTAAGAGAAAACTGCGAATAAAAAGTAGTAACTCCATAAATCTTTTCAAGTGGAATGTGTAACTCATCGGAAATTATGGTTTGCACTTCAATTGGCAAATAGCCATAAATATCCTGGGCTTGCTGCAGAATAGGCATAAGCGCGCCTTTATCACCTTGATGCTTTTGAATCACATTTTTTAAGGTGAGTTCCTGCTCTTTGGTTCCTTGGAAAGGAACACTTTGTTTTTGTGAACCCATTATTTGACCTCCTTGATCGTAAAAAGATAAATATCTTATGTCTGTATCATAAGACTTTGTCAGAACGTTTAAATTATAGCATGAAATGATTGAAAAATCTATGCGTGATTTTAGGATTTTTTAAAAAAATCGGATGATAATCATTAAAAACTAAAATGAATTGCAAATTAAATGTACAGATGCTATAATTTTTTTAACACAATGACTAAAGGAGAGGGTGAGTCCATGACAATTGAAAATGTAAGAGCAATTCTTGGTGCCAGAGTTTTATGTGGAGAAGAGTATTTAGAAAGAGATGTATACACAGCTTGTGGATCAGACATGATGAGTGACGTGCTTGCATTTGTAAAAGACCATTCCATTTTGCTGACAGGATTATGTAACCCTCAGGTTATCCGAACAGCAGAAATGATGGATATTGTTGCAGTTATTTTTGTCCGTGGAAAGCAGCCGGATGAGGCAATGATTGAACTCGCAAAGGAAAAAGAAATACCGATTTTATGTACGGGACATCGTATGTTTTCGGCATGTGGAATATTATATGAAAATGGACTTCACGGAGGTGCACCATACAATGAGAGATAAAATTGTTTTAAATTATGAAGTATCGGCAGAAGATTTCACACGGGCGGGGGAAGCCTCCAGTGATGTAAAAAAGAAATTAAAACAAATGGGTGTGAATCCAAGAGCCATTACAAAGGTTGCCATTGCCATGTATGAAGGAGAAATCAATATGGTAATCCATGCAAATGGCGGTAAAATAAATGTTACGATTTCAGAAGAGGAAGTGCTGATGACTCTCACGGATCAAGGACCGGGAATTGAAGATGTCAATCTGGCAATGCAGGCAGGATGGTCAACCGCTCCGGCAAATATAAGAGCTCTTGGTTTTGGTGCCGGAATGGGACTCCCCAATATGAAGAAGTATGCCGATGAACTACAGGTAGAATCGGAGCTTGGAGTTGGGACAACCGTAACAATGAAAGTGTTTCTCCAACAGGAAGAATGAAGAAAAACACACAAAGGGGTGACATAGGTGGATAAGTTCTTTACATCGGTTCAACTGGATGAAGATTTGTGCAAAGGCTGTATTAACTGCATAAAGAGATGTCCAACACAAGCGATACGTGTCCGAAATGGAAAAGCGGCTATAACGAAAAAGTTTTGTATTGATTGTGGAGAATGTATACGAATTTGTCCACATCATGCAAAAAAGGCAACATATGATCCTTTGAGTGTAATGGACCGGTTTACTTATACCATAGCGTTGCCGGCACCTTCCCTATATGGGCAGTTCAACAACCTAGATGATATTAACATCATACTTACGGCATTAAAAAGAATGGGATTTGATGATGTTTATGAAGTAAGCGGCGCCGCGGAACTGGTTTCTGAGATGTCACGAAAATATGTAGAAGAACACGAAGAAAAGTGGCCCATTGTCAGTACAGCCTGTCCGTCCATCATTCGCTTAATTCGAGTGCGTTTTCCAAATCTTTTAGATCATTTACTTCCCCTACAGGCACCGGTTGACCTGGCGGCTTCAGTTGCAAGGCAGCAGGCCATGGAGAAGACGGGACTTCCATCGGAACAGATTGGAGTTATTTTTATTTCACCTTGTCCGGCCAAGGTTTCTGCAGTCAGAACCCCCTTTGGAATTGATAAAAGTGATATTGATGCCGTCCTTGCCATAAAAGAGGTATATCCGGTACTGCTTGGACATATGAAAGAAGCGGTTAAGGACATTGAGGACATAGCGATTTCAGGAAAGATTGGAATTGGATGGGGAACCTGTGGTGGAGAGGCCAGTGGACTTCTCCTTGATAATTATCTGGCAGCAGATGGGATAGAAAATGTAATCCGTGTACTGGAAGACTTAGAAGATGAAAAGTTTTCGAATCTTACCTTTATAGAATTAAATGCGTGCAGTGCAGGCTGCGTTGGGGGTGTGCTAACCGTAGAGAATCCTTATGTTGCCAAGGTTAAAATTAAGAGACTCATAAAGTATATGCCGGTTGCCATGAACCACCTTCCCAAAAAGGAAGAATTGCACCAGGCATTTGCTAAAATCAATCCATTTTGGACGGAAGAAGTAGAATATGAACCGGTATTTAAACTGGGAGAGAACCTAAAAGAAAGCATTGAAAAAATGTCCCAGGTAGAAGACCTTAGTAAATCGTTTCCGGGACTTGATTGTGGAGCATGTGGAGCACCCACCTGCCAGGCTCTTGCAGAAGACATTGTACGGGGTGTAGCAAAAGAAAAAGACTGTATTTACATATTAAAACAGAGAATTCATCATTTGTCAGATGAATTTTCTCAGCTGGAGTGACAAAGGGGGAATCATAAGTGACTGTAAAAGAATTAGCAGAGACAAATAAATTCGAAATAGTAAACTTAGGCGAAGACGCCAGTCAAAAAATTACAAAACCGTTTTGCTGTGATTTACTAAGCATCTGTATGAGCAAAACACCGGTGGGAGCAGCTTGGGTTACCGTTATGGGAAATATCAATACACTTGCGGTATTGACCCTTACTGATGCGGCCTGTATTATACTTGCAGAAAACACGGCATTTGATGGACCGGCACTGGAAAAAGCAAAACAACAGGGTATTACCGTTTTTCGCACGGAACTCCCTGTTTTTGAAGCCGCCTTCCTGATAAAAGAAATGTTATATGATTAGCCTTAGCTATGATCTTCACATTCATTCCTGCCTCTCACCCTGCGGAGATGAGGATATGACGCCGGCAAATATTGTAGGAATGGCCGCCTTAAAGGGGTTAGATCTCATCGCTTTGACGGATCACAATAGTTGTAAAAATTGTCCTGCTTTTATGAAATTCGTAAAAGAATACGGAATTCTTGGAATTCCGGGAATGGAACTGACTACCCGGGAAGAAGTTCATGTTCTGTGTTTGTTTCCTGACCTGGAGGCAGCACTTTCCTTTGGGGATTATGTATACTCAAAACTAATTCCCGTTAAGAATAAAGCAGAATTATTTGGAGAACAACAAATCCGAAATGAAAAAGACGAAATTGCAGGAACCATTGAGAACCTATTGATAAACAGTACACAGATCGGATTTACAGAAGTATATCCTTTAGTGAGCGCTTATGGAGGAGTGATGATTCCGGCACATATAGATAAAAACTCCAATAGTTTAATTTCCAATCTGGGATTTGTACCCGGGGATAGCCGATTTACCTCTTTTGAATTAAAAAATATGGCAAATCTTCATACCTTACAAGGAATGAATCCCTACCTAAAAGGGTGTAACGTAATTACGGATTCCGATGCACATTATTTGGAAGATATTAATGAAGGAGTCAATACCCTTTATGTAAGAGAAAAAAGTGTAAAAGCGGTGCTGGAGGCACTGGGATAAAACAAAAAAAGACCAAAAGAAACATTCTTCTGGTCTTTTTTATGTTGGTCTTTTTTTTATGTAATAGGAAAGTGCGCCTATTACATAAAAACGCTCCGCTGTGGGCGTAATCTTTAGATTTGTGTTAGAAGGCTATCTTTGGCCATACCGTTTGAGAATATTTTGAATTCTTTCCGTTGGACTTAAGAGACCGCTAATGGAATCATCATGATTCAGCGTGTCAATTAAAAGGGCAACATATTTGCTCATATCGGCACTGATATAGTACTTCTTTGAAAGCAATTCAGCAGGCTGATAAATTAGATTTGTAGTAATGACGCGGTCAATAAGTCCTTCTTCATAGGCTTTATCGAACTTATCAAAGCCATTTGTAAATAGACCAAAGGTGGCAGCTACAAAAATCCGCTTTGCTTTTCTTCGCTTTAACTCTTTGGCAACGTCTAACATACTTTCACCGGAAGAAATCATATCATCTAAAATAACCACATCTTTTCCCTCTAAATCAGCGCCTAGGAACTCATGGGCAACAATGGGATTACGGCCGTTTATAATTTGTGCATAATCTCGGCGCTTATAGAACATACCTACGTCAACACCCACAACGTTTGCAAAATAAACGGCTCTTCCCATGGCACCTTCATCTGGACTGATGGCCATCATATGGTCCGCATCAAACTTAATATCCGGAACATTTTTAAGCATAGCTTTGATAAACTGATAGGTGGGCTGCACCGTCTCAAAACTTTTTAAGGGAATGGCATTTTGAACGCGGGGATCATGGGCATCAAAAGTGATAATTGTATCAACCCCCATATTCGTAAGTTCCTGAAGGGCAAGTGCACAATCAAGAGATTCTCTTGCACTGCGCTTATGCTGACGGCTTTCATAAAGAAAGGGCATAATTACCGTAATACGACGGGCTTTTCCACTAACAGCAGCAATTAACCGCTTTAAATCCTGATAATGGTCATCCGGAGACATGTGATTTGTCTGTCCACAAACAGAGTAAGTTAAACTATGATTACAAACATCCACTAAAATGTATAAGTCAGAACCGCGAACCGATTCTAAAATAATTCCCTTGGCTTCTCCGGTACCAAAGCGGGGGCAAGTGGCTTTTAACAAATAGGTATCTCTTTGATACCCGGCAAAGGCGATGGTTGCTTTGTGCTCATTTTCACGTTCGGTTCTCCATTGAACAATATAATTATCAACTCGTTCGCCTAGGTTACGGCTGCTTTCTAGTGCAATGATTCCAAGCCTTCCAGCTGGAATGGTATCAAATTCCCGATTCAGTCCTGACATAAAAAATATCCTCCGTATAAGTGGTTTTTATAATTGTGCTTTGAATTTTTTATAGTTTTCCATTTTAAGTTATATCATTCCTATATAGCTTAGTCAAGGTGTAAACGCTTTTTTTAGACGAATATCCTCACCAATTATTTTTAGAAGACGATATTCACTGATAATTCTTGAAAATACACGTTCGCTATATACATTTGTAATATCATCTAAAGACAAATTAGTGGAAATAATCGTTGACTTTTGGTTTAAATGACGTTCATTGATACAAAGATAAATTTGGGAAGAACTGAAACTATTCACCAGTTCGGTGCCTAAATCGTCAATAATCAGCAAGTCACTATTTAAAATATAATGAAACTTGTCACTCATTTCATTTTTTTCTTCATAAGACTTACTAAACTTATTTTTTTCCAAAATATCAAAAAGCTCAAAGGCGGTAAGATAAACCACCGTATGTGAAGTGTCTAATAATTCTTTCGCAATGCAGTTGGCAAGAAAGGTTTTTCCAACACCGGTATTGCCATAAAGAAAAAGGTTGGAATACTCCTTGTCAAAACTGGATACAAAATGTTTACACTCGGACAATACCTTTTGAATGTTTGTAAAAGGTGTTATCTTCAAAGAAGAATCTAAGGTTTTATTATCATAATATTGCAACTTAAAATGCGAAAAATTCTCAACCTCCAATATCGTACTAAGGTTGGCTTGTTCATATAAAATATTAACAATAGACTGTTTGAAACAATGACATTTTTCATTTCCAATGTAGCCGGTGTCTTTGCACTGGCTGCAGGTATACAGAGGATCTAAATAGTCTTCACTATAGCCATGTTTTGTGAGTAACGCTCTCTTTTTGGACTGTAGAATAAGATTTTTCTCCTGATACTCGGAAGAAGCAGACTCTTTTCCATAAAGAGAAGCCTTCGCCTGTGCAATGCTTAAGGAGATCATTTCTTCTTCCAATTCCTTATATTCGGGAACGGACTTATATATTTCGTTTTTTCGTTCCTCTAGTATGTGCCGGTTATGAAACTGGGCATTATCATATTGCTGTAAAATGCGGTTATACTGAAAGTTTTTCAGTCCCATAGTAATCTCCTTTATAGTGGCTTATTGTCTGCTTAATAAACGTTTTTCTATATCTTCATAATCCTCTTTGGAGTAATTACGCTGAGGAAAGGCATTAAAGCGGTTATTAGAAGGTTTTGAGGTTATTTCATGGGTGGCTGCGGTAGCTTGCTTTGCATTCTTTACCGCATTAAACTGGGAATCCATTTCCTTGATATCCCCTGGATTCTTAACATTGTTTTTGCTCCAATTTTCCAGAATCTTATCGGCATATTTAAAATCCGCTTTTTGTGTATTTAAAATAGTGCGATTGCAGGCTTCCACAATAATTTCAATGGAAAATCCAAAGCGGGTAATCCACTTATCTATGTATTCTTTTTCAATGGTACCGGGCGTCCGGTTAAGTCCAAAAGCCTTGCTTACGGAAACATAGTTGCTGTTATAAAGGGTATTTGCCGATTCTGCCTGGTCTACGGTGGAAATCCCCTGTTCTGCCCAGGATAGGGCTACCGCTTCGATGTAAGAGGCATTTTTTTTATTTTTTGAAATGCAGTATTCATATAAATACATAATAAGTTCCGGTGAAAAATTAACCGAATCATACAAATACAAGATCAGTTGGATGTCTTTTGGTTTTAAAGGGCGCTCTAAATAGAGTTCTATGATGTTCATAATCCATTTTATTTCATCATTATTGGTAAGCTCTACAATCTGGGCATTGGTGTAAATAGGGCGTTCTGCCACAGAAGGGGCCTCCGTTTCCGCGGTTTCGGCAAAAGAAGAGGGCTCCGGTTTTAAAGCAACTTCTTGAGCACCTTCCAATGGACGCAGTTCATTTAAAGTGATGGAGGTAATTTCACCGGAAGGATTGCTGGATAATTGCACCAATTGTACTTTCTCCCAATATTTTAAAGCACGTACAATATCTTTTTCCGTATCGTCTAACCGGTCCGCTAAATAAGAAAGCGAAAAATCTTTCGTAGAGCCGGTTAGACAGCGAAGCAGGTAAAGGTATACCTTTACATAATTTCCGTTGGCAGCCGGCATATAAGAATCTATAAAAATATTAGATACGGTGGTAACATTCACGGCATCTGCTGAATAAAGGCTTATTTTTTCCATATCATTTCCTCCAACTTTCCCTGAGAACTTTATTTCTTATTTGTCTCGTGGATAAGTATAGCACAGAAAAAAAGTCTTGGAAATAGCCTACTTTAAAGGATGTGAAGGAAACATGATAAAGTGGACAAAGTGGATATTGTGGATAAGTGAAGGAAAAGCTTGAGAATCCACAACAAAAAATCCACATTCTTTTTATCAACAAAATGTTGATAAGAATGTGGATAATGTGGATAACTATTGTCCAAGTAAGGTTTCACCAATAGAAACAACGTCTCCGGCACCCATAGTTATCAACAGGTCACCGTTAGTACAATTTTCTAATAAAAAGTTTTCAATTTCATCAAAACTAGGAAAATAATAGACCTCTTTACCTAGATTTTTAAGTTCCCGCTCTAAATCTCGGGAAGAAATATCACCCGGATCCTCTTCTCTTGCAGAATAAATATCGGCCAAAACAATCTTATCCGCATAAGAAAGTGCCTGAGCAAAATCTTTAAGAAAAGCACGGGTTCTGGAATAAGTATGGGGCTGAAATACACACCACATAGTATTCCGTGGATAATTCTGTGCAGATTCCAGGGTTGCCCGAATTTCGGTTGGATGATGTGCGTAATCATCAATAATGGTAACGCCGCCGATTTCACCTTTGTATTCAAAACGGCGGTTGGTACCGGTAAAGGTAGACAGACCATCTTTTATCTGTTCCAGTGAAATAGAAAAGGCGTAGGCAACCCCAATGGCAGCCAGAGCATTGGAGATGTTATGATTTCCAATTACCATTAATTCAATCCGATCTATCCGTTCTTCCTTATGGTAAAGGTCAAAACTTCCACAACCAAAAGAATTAAAAGTTATATTAGATGCTGAAAAATCAAATTCTTTGTTAGAAAGACCATAAGTGACCGTTTTACACAGTAAACCCGCAGTTAATTCCTGATAATTCTCTATTTCGCCATTAATAACCAGCAGCCCTTCCTTTGGAAGAAGGGAGGCAAAGGTATGAAATGAATTGCGAATATCCTTTAAATCCTTAAAGAAGTCCAGATGTTCCGCCTCTACATTTAAAATCACACCTATAGTAGGATGAAACTTTAAAAAACTATTGGTATATTCGCAGGCTTCGGTAATAAAATTTCCGGATTTTCCAATACGAATATTTCCATTGATTTTTTTTAAGATTCCACCCACAGAAATGGTGGGATCTAAGTCAGCAGACAGCATAATGTGAGAAATCATAGAAGTGGTTGTAGTCTTTCCGTGTGTACCGGATACAGCAATAGCAGACTCGTAGTTTTTCATAATCTGTCCGATCATTTCTGCACGGTCCATCATAGGAATTTTTCTCTCCTTTGCAGCAATAAATTCGGGATTATCGGCATGAATTGCTGCGGTATAAACAACTAAATCAATACCCGGAGTTATATTTGAGGAAACCTGTGCATATAATATAGGTATCCCAAGAGTCTCTAAGTGCGTTGTTATTTCGCTTTTTTTATTGTCGGATCCGGAGATTGTAAATCCCATGGTATGTAATAATTCAGCAAAGCCACTCATGCTGATGCCGCCAATCCCCATAAAATGAATATGTCCGGGTTCTTTAAAATTAATCTTATACATAGTAAAACCATCCTTAATATAAAATATCCATACGGTAGTATATTGCTATTATAACCTTTTAAGACAAAAATACAAATACAAATTCATATTAGAAAAATTTGGGAAAAAATGTTTTTATACATAATGACAAAAAATACATAAAAAAAAGTTTAATTTTCAGTAAAATGGTTCACATTTTCCGAAGTAGATGGTATAATACATTTATCAAATTGACAAGAGGTGATTGCATGATTAAGAAAGAAATGATTGCGATGCTGCTTGCAGGTGGACAAGGATCAAGATTGGGAGTGTTAACCTCTCAGATTGCCAAGCCTGCAGTTGCATTTGGGGGAAAGTATAGGATTATTGATTTTGCATTAAGCAATTGTATTAATTCCGGAGTGGACACCGTTGGTGTCTTAACACAGTATCAGCCGCTCCGCTTAAACACGCATATTGGAATAGGGATTCCGTGGGATTTGGATCGTAATGTAGGGGGCGTGTCGATTCTGCCTCCGTATGAGAAAAGCACCAATAGTCAATGGTATACAGGAACAGCAAACGCTATTTACCAGAATATGGAGTATATGGAATATTACAATCCGGACTATGTTCTGATTCTTGGCGGAGACCATATTTATAAGATGGACTATGAGGTTATGCTTAAATTTCATAAAGCCAATAAAGCCGATGTAACAGTAGCTACCATTCCGGTACCTATAGAAGAGGCAAGCCGTTTTGGCGTAGTGATTACCGACGAAACGAAACGGATTATGGAATTCGAAGAAAAACCGGAAAATCCAAGAAGCAATCTGGCATCCATGGGAATTTATATATTTTCGTGGCCGGTGCTGAAAGAGGCACTGATGACCTTAAAAGACCAGAATGCCTGCGATTTTGGAAAACATATTATTCCTTACTGCCATGAAAGAGGGGATCGGGTATTTGCCTATGAGTATAATGGATACTGGAAAGATGTAGGTACATTAGGCGCTTATTGGGAATCCAATATGGAACTGATTGACTTAATCCCGGAATTTAATTTATACGAAGAATTTTGGAAGATTTATACAAAGAGTGAAAAGATACCTCCTCAGTACATTTCAGATAAAGCCGTGATTGATAAAGCCATTGTTGGAGGGGCAACGGAAATTTATGGAGAAGTACATAATTCAGTAATTGGGCCCGGAGTTATCATAGGAGAGGGTGCACTGATTCGCGATTCTATTATTATGAATTCAAGCTGTATAGGGGAAAGAACCAAGATTTATAAGTCTATTATAGCAGAAAGTGTGGTAATTGGAGAAGATTGTGAAATCGGTATTGGAGAAGAAGAACCAAACAATTGGAAACCGGATATTTATGCATTTGGACTTGCAACCATTGGCGATCGCTCCATCATACCATCGGGGGTCAAGATTGGAAAGAATACCGCAATTATGGGAGAAACCCTACTAAGTGACTATCCGGATGGATATTTAGTAAGTGGAGGCACAATCAATAAGGCAGGTGAAGAATAATGAGAGCAATTGGAATAGTGTTAGCAGGCGGAAGTAATAACAAGATGAGAGAACTGGGCAATAAAAGAGCAACTGCGGCTATGCCGGTTGCCGGTGGGTATCGGGCAATTGATTTTGTACTAAGCAGTATGTCAAATTCACACATTCAGAAGGTCGCCGTATTTACCCAATATAATGCGAAGTCTTTAAATGAACATCTGAATTCTTCAAAATGGTGGGATTTTGGAAGAAAACAAGGTGGACTTTATGTATTTACACCAACCATTACGGTAGACAATAATTCATGGTATCGTGGGACGGCAGACGCCATGGCACAGAATCTGGATTTCTTAAAAAAGAGCCATGAACCTTATGTTGTGATTGCATCGGGTGATTGCATCTACAAATTGGATTTTAATGAAGTGCTCAGCTACCATATAGAAAAGAGAGCCGATATTACCGTTGTAACAAAAAGAATGCCGATAGACACCGATATCAGTCGTTTCGGGGTAGTGAAAACCAATGCAGAAGGACGAATAGAAGAGTTTGAAGAAAAACCTATTGTAAGCAATTCTAACTTGATTTCTGCAGGTATTTATGTCATTCGAAGAAGACAATTAATCGAATTAATTGAAAGAAGTATGCAGGAAGAGAGATATGATTTTGTAAATGATATTTTAGTAAGATACCGTGGCATTAAGAAGATTTATTCTTATGAAATTAAGGATTATTGGAACAATATTGGAACGGTAGAGGCTTATTATAATACCAACCGGGATTTCCTGAAAAAAGAAGTGAGAGACTATTTCTTTGGAAAATATCCCGATGTATACTCGAAAGTTTTGGATCTTCCACCAGCAAAATACAACGTGGGTTCATCCGTTAAGAACAGCCTGATATCCAATGGATGTATTTTAAATGGTAACGTAGAGGGGTCTATTTTATTTAATGAAGTATATGTTGGAAACAACTGTACCATAAAGAACTCAATCATTTTGAATGATGTCTATATAGGAGATAACACCTACATAGAAAACTGCGTTGTAGAAAGCAGAAATACAATCTGTGCGAATTCCTCCTTTATTGGAGATTCCAATGACATCAAGATAGTGGTGGAGAAAAATGAAAGATATGTATTATAGACAGAGAGAGCTTTGACAAACAAGGGGGTTTACACAAATGGAAATTACAGATGTACGAGTGCGAAAGGTCGCAAAAGAAGGAAAGATGAAGGCAGTGATATCCATCACTTTAGACAATGAATTTGTGGTTCATGACATTAAAGTAATTGAGGGCGATAAGGGTCTTTTTATTGCCATGCCAAGCAGAAAAGCAGGAGATGGGGAATACCGTGATATTGCACATCCAATTAATTCGGATACAAGAGACCGTATTCAAAAAATGATTCTTGAAAAATATGAAGAGGCTTTATTGGAAGTAGAGGAAACACAGGAAACAGAGTAAATGCAAGATAAAAAAGTCAGAAGAATAAAAAACCATGTAAAAGACAGGACGTCTCTACATGGTTTTTTATTCCGCGAAATCTCTTTGGAAGTTCAATGAAAAGCGATATCTTTACGGGCCTGACGGCGCTCTTTCATAGCGGAGTAATCTAAATAATAAACAAAGAAATAGATCACACAAGCTAAGGAAATGGCACACAACCCATCAATAATGGAATGCTGTTTTAAAAATACGGTAGATAAACAGATAAGAGATGCCAAAACAAAGGAACCAAAACGCAGCCACTTCTTGTTCTTTAATTTCTCACTGTTTCGAATGGCAATATGTGCACCAATGGAATTAAATACATGAATGCTGGGACAAACATTGGTGGAGGTGTCAAACCCATATAACCGCTGCACGCAATCTACAAAGAAGTTATCTCTTTCAAAAGTAAGGGGTCTTAAATTTTGGCAATTCGGCCAAAGGGTATATATAATAAGACATATGGTCATACCCGTAAATAAAAAAGTACAGGTTTTAAAAAAATCCTTCTTAGAGGTAAAAAAGAAATACAAGACAACGGCAGGTATATATAAAAACCAAAGAACATAAGGAATATAAAAAAACTCATTAAAGGGAATTAAATTATCAAAAGGGGTATGAATAACGGTCATGGGAACCCCGCCTCGCTGCTCAAGGGCAAAGAACCATACAAAATAAAGTAACATATATGAAAAAACCCAGGCATGCTTATATTTCATAATAAAATTTTTCACGTTACTCTTCCTTTCTTTTCTTTTTGAATTGGATTATATCACAGAGAAAATATACTTACAAGTGGATTTATAAAATGTTAAGAATTTGTTACTAATTATTAAGAAAAAGCCCCTTTCGGAGCTGGATGGGGACTGCTTTCATTGACAATCCCAAAAAAGAATGCAATAATTAAACTATATTTTTAAAAGAAAAAGGAGATTTGTTTATGAAAATAGCAATAGGAAACGATCACTCTGCAGTGGAAATGAAACAACAGATTACCGAATTTTTACAGGAAATGGGTCATGAAGTTGTAAACTACGGAACGGATTCGACAGAAAGCTGCGACTACCCAATTTATGGAGAAAAAGTAGGAAAAGCTGTAGTTTCCGGGGAAACCCAGTGCGGCATCCTGATTTGTGGAACCGGTGTTGGGATTTCTCTGGCTGCCAATAAAGTAAATGGAGTCCGGGCCGTTGTATGCAGTGAACCATTTTCTGCGAAACTGTCAAAACAACACAACAATACCAATATTTTAGCCTTTGGTGCACGGGTTGTAGGAATTGAACTGGCTAAGATGATTGTGGAAGAATGGCTGAATGCAGAGTTTTTAGGAGACCGGCACCAACGTCGGGTGGATATGCTTACCGACATAGAAAAAAGAAATAAAAACTAAGAAAAGCACGAATCAAAAAATAAAATAGAACCAGAAAATGTGGAGAAGTTTATGTATCAAAATTATATATTTGACTTATATGGGACGCTGGTAGACATTCATACGGATGAGGAAATGGATAGCTTATGGGAAGCGATGGCAAGATTTTACTCCTATAATGAAGCACCCTATACAAAAGAAGAATTAAAAGAGGCCTATTTTTCCAAAATACAAAGGGAAGAGGAAGAAATCTTAAAATCCCATGTGTTTTCAGAAATTCAGATTGAAAAAGTATTTGAGGATTTATACCAAAAGAAAGGCAAAGAACCTTCGGAAGAGCAGATTCTATATACAGCACAGATGTTTC
Organism: Acetivibrio sp.; assembly: GCA_036658435.1. Classification (GTDB taxonomy): domain Bacteria; phylum Bacillota; class Clostridia; order Lachnospirales; family Lachnospiraceae; genus DIGJ01. The sequence goes on along the minus strand of JAVXEO010000016.1, from coordinate 16,202 downwards.
GCGCTATTTCAATCCAACAGGAAGCTTTGTATGATGGAGCAAAGGAATTATTAAAGGAATTAAAAGAAAAAGGGAAAAAGGTATTTCTTCTCACCAATGCCCAAAGGATTTTTACGGAATATGAACTTAAAATGCTAGGCATATGGGATTGCTTTGATGATATATTCATCTCTTCCCAAGTAGGATATAAGAAACCATCGAAAGGATTTTTTGAAGCTTTGTTTCAAAAACATAAGTTGATAAAAGAAGAATCTATAATGATTGGAAATGATGTAAGCGCAGATATACAAGGAGCCAATCAAATGGGAATAGACTCCGTGTACCTGCATTCAAATCTATCTTCCGATATGGTAGTAAGACCAAAAAGTACCTATAGTATTATGCCTTCGGACCTTTTTGAACTGAAACAGATTTTACTTTAACTTTTCAACAGCCACTAGCCGGCGCTAGGAAGCAGTTGCTTAATGTGCCGGCTTATGGTCACAGTAGATACAACGGTATATCTTTTTATCCGGATCCACCAGTCTGAAAATATGATCAAGTTCCTGTTCTACGGAAGTAATACACCTTGGATTGTTGCAGCGGGCAACGTTCACAATACGTTTTGGAAGTGCCAGACGCTTCTTTTCTACCGTCCGGCTATTCTCAATAATACTAATTGTAATATTAGAATCGATATAGCCAAGAACATCTAAGTTAATATCAATATTATCATTGATTTTTATAATATCTTTGGCACCAAGTTTTGTGCTCTTTACGTTCTTAATAATAGCAACACTGCAGTCCAGAGAATCTAAATTCAAATATTTGTAAATCTGCATGGCTTTTCCGGCCTGAATGTGATCCAGAACAATTCCTTTTTCAATACTATCTACTTTTAACATAGTCATAACCATTCCTTTCAATGAAGAGTTTATTTATCTAATCCCAATAGTTTCATAATTAATGCCATGCGCACAAACTTTCCATATTCTGCCTGTTCAAAATAAATGGCTCGGGGATCTTGGTCCACTTCCACAGAAATTTCATTTACCCTTGGAAGAGGATGCATAATCTTTAAATCTTCTTTGGCATTTTCCAGTTTCTCCAAGGTCAATATGTAACTATCCTTTAAACGAATATAGTCTGCCTCATTAAAGAAACGCTCTCTTTGAACTCTTGTCATATAAAGAATATCTAACTCAGGCATAACTTCGTCCATCGATTCCACTTCTACAAAAGGAATTTTATTTTTAATAAGAACCTCGTCTTTAATATAATCCGGAACCTGCAGTTCTTTTGGAGAAATCAATATAAAGTTAATATTTTCATAAAGGGAAAGCTGTTTGATAAGAGAATGGACGGTACGTCCGAATTTAAGATCACCGCAGAAGCCCACGCATAAATTGTTTAGCCGATGCTTTGTTTCACGAATGGTTAATAAATCAGTTAAGGTTTGTGTAGGATGATTATGCCCACCATCGCCGGCATTTATTACCGGAATATTAACATGCATGGAAGCGACTAAAGGAGCTCCCTCCTTAGGATGGCGCATGGCAATAATGTCAGCGTACTTTTCAACGGTTCTGGCGGTATCGGCAACGCTTTCACCCTTTGATGCAGAACTACAGTCGGCCGAAGAAAAACCAAGTACATTTCCTCCCAGCTCCATCATTGCTGCCTCAAAGCTTAGGCGGGTTCTTGTACTTGGTTCAAAGAATAAGGTTGCTAATTTTTTGCCTTTACAGACTTGGGAATATTTCGGACGGTCACGGATAATATTCTCGGCTAAAACCAGGATATCATCAATTTCTGATAATGTTAAATCAGTGGGGTCGATTAAATGCTTCATGTTATTTCTACCAATCCTTTCTGTATGTTTAACGGTTACGCTTATCATTACTCAAAAAAAAATTGCAAAAGTAAAGAAAACTTCTTGGCAAATTTTTTCCATTATACAATTAAGGGTATGTCTTTGTCAATAGCAAAAAAAGGGAAAAAGAGACGGATGGGCTTAATAATCTGCCTTCTTTTATGATATTATAAAAAAAGGTGTGTCAAGTATTCAAACCAAAAGGAGTATATAAAAAATGAATGAAGACTGGATTTATAAATTACCAAAGGTAGAACTTCACTGCCATTTAGATGGATCATTGTCTATAAAAACAATACGTGAACTGGCGGGGATGTCCGGAATAGAAGTGCCTCCCACGGATGGAGAATTAAAAAAATGTTTGCAGGTGACAGAGGACTGTGGAAGTCTTTTCGAATATTTGCAAAAGTTCGAACTTCCCATTGCCTGCTTACAAACAAAAGAAACCATAGAATATGCAGCCTATTCTTTAATGAAGGATGCGGCAGAGGAAAATGTCATATATATGGAAGTGAGATTTGCCCCACGGGTTTGCACGGCAAAGGGATTAACCTGTAAAGATGCCGTAGAAAGCCTGTGGAAAGGGTTGGAAAAAGCAGAACAGGAATTTGGAATACTAGGTAAAATTATTGTATGTGGTATGCGTCATGAGCAACCTGAAAAAAATGCAGCCATGTTGGAAGAAATCAAGGAATACATAGGAAATCAAGTTTGCGCCGGAGATTTGGCCGGAAGTGAATCAGACTTTCCACCGCTATTACAGACACCATTCTTTGAAAAAGCGAAAGAACTGGGACTTCCTTTTACCATTCATGCAGGAGAATGTGGAAGTGCAGAGAACGTACAAGATGCTATTTCACTGGGAGCCAAGCGTGTAGGACACGGAATTGCACTTATGAAAAATGATACTATTCGTGGTTTTACCAAAGAAAAAGGAATTGCATTGGAAATGTGTCCCTCCAGTAATTTTCAAACAAAAGCAGTCTCTAATAGGAAGGAATATCCCATTCGCAAATTCTTAGAGGAAGGAATCCTTGTAACCATAAATACAGATAATCGAACCGTAACGGGAACGACCATGACCAAGGAATTTAAAGTCCTTATGGAGGAATTTCAGCTTACAAAGGAAGAGATCCTTAAGATAACCGAGAACGCAATTAACGCCGCCTTTATTCAAGAAGGTACCAGGGAAAGCTTAAGAAAAAAATTAGAATCCGTAAAATTATAAAAAGAACAACCTATGGATTTTTTAAAATAGGTATAATTTATAGAAAAATCCAGATAATAGCCTTAACAGAGTAAAAGGAGGCTTAAAATTTGGAACCAATTAATGTAAAAAGCGAAATAAATCCCCTTAAAAAAGTATTGCTGCATCGACCGGGAAAGGAACTAGAACATCTTACTCCGGAGGCGCTGGAACGTCTGCTCTTTGATGACATTCCTTTTTTGGAGGTGGCACAAAGAGAACACGATGAATTTGCAGGACTTCTTAAAAATAACGGGGTTGAAGTGGTTTATTTGGAAGATCTTATGAAAGAAGTATTGGATCTGGATGAAGAAATAAGAGATGAATTTTTACAGCAGTGGATTTTTGAAGCAGGAATTCGAACGGAAAAATGGAAGAAGAAGATTTATGACTATATGATGCAGTACAGAGGAGATAACAAGGCATTGGTTCTTCGCACTATGGAAGGAATTGTATTAAATGAATTAAACTATAATAAAGACGAATCTTTGGTTGATTTAATGAGTGACTCTTCCCAGCTTATAATTGACCCAATGCCAAATCTCTATTTTACAAGAGATCCTTTTGCGTGTATTGGAAATGGAGTCAGCATAAACCGTATGTTTTCTGAGACTCGAAACAGGGAAACCATTTATGGAGAATATATTTTTAAATACCATCCGGATTTTAGAAATCATGTAGATAAATATTTTGAACGGTTTCATCCTTTCCGTATAGAAGGAGGGGACATATTAAACCTAAGTGCTACGGTACTTGCTGTGGGTATTTCACAGAGAACCTCTTCCGATGCCATAGAAATGCTGGCAAAATGTATTTTTGAAGATGAACACGCAGCCATTGAAACCGTCCTGGCTTTTGATATTCCGGATACCCGTGCATTCATGCATCTGGACACGGTATTTACCCAGATTGACTATGACAAATTCACCATTCATCCGGGAATTTTAGGACCCTTGGTGGTCTATGAAATAACAAAAGGGAAAGAAAAAGATACCATTCAAGTGGAAAAAGTAGAATCGGATTTGGAATCCGTTTTAAAAAAACACCTTCATCTGGATAAAGTAACCTTGATAAAATGTGGGGGAGAAGACCGCATTGCATCCGAAAGAGAACAGTGGAACGATGGATCGAATACCTTGTGTATAGCACCGGGCGTCATTGTGGTATATCAAAGAAATGTAGTGACCAATAAAATTCTAAAAAATTATGGAATTAAAGTATTGGAAATCCCAAGTGCAGAATTGTCCAGAGGGCGAGGCGGCCCAAGGTGCATGAGTATGCCATTGATTCGAAGTGAGCATTAAATAATGTATATTTATTCAGATATAATGAATAAATATTAAAAAACACTTGATTTCCAAAATAAAATAGGATATAATAGGCGGAAAATAAAGGAAAAAGGAGATACACTATGGCTGTAAATTTACGTGGAAAAAGTTTTTTGAAATTATTGGACTTAGGCCCTGAGGAAATACGTTACCTTTTAGACCTTTCAAAGAATTTTAAAGACTTAAAAAGAACGGGAACGCCTCATAAATATTTAGAAGGAAAAAATATAGTATTACTTTTTGAAAAGACCTCCACCAGAACAAGATGTTCCTTTGAAGTAGCAGGTATGGATCTGGGAATGGGTGTAACTTATCTGGATCCGGGAAGCTCTCAAATGGGGAAAAAAGAGAGTATTGAAGATACAGCCAGGGTTTTGGGAAGACTTTATGATGGAATCGAATATCGTGGTTTTGATCAGGATCTGGTTCAGAAACTAGCGGATTATTCCGGAGTTCCGGTATGGAATGGATTGACCGATCAGTTTCATCCAACACAGATGATTGCAGATTTACTCACCATTGAAGAAAAGCTTGGCCATCTAAAGGGAGTTAACTTTACCTATATGGGAGACGCCAGAAATAATATGGGGAATTCCCTTATGGTTGCCTGTGCAAAAATGGGACTTAACTTTACGGCCTGTGCACCAAAGGAACTGTTCCCGGAGGATTCTCTCGTGGAAGAATGTAAAAAAATTGCAGCAGAGAACGGCTGTACCATTACCCTGACAGAGGATGTTCAAAAAGGAACCAAGGGAGCCGATGTCATCTATACCGATATATGGGTATCTATGGGAGAACCGGATGAAGTATGGGAATCCAGAATTAAGATTTTAAAACCCTATCAGGTAAACAAACAAGTTATGGACAATGGAAAAGAAGGGGCTATTTTCATGCACTGTCTTCCTTCCTTTCATGACAGAAAAACAGCCATTGGTGAAGACATTTATGAAAAATTCGGACTTTCAGAAATGGAAGCCACGAATGAGGTTTTTGAATCCAAACAATCCGTTGTTTTTGATGAAGCGGAAAATCGAATGCACACAATAAAAGCGGTTATTTATGCAACCTTGTGTTAACAAAGGAATAGAAATACTTACCTAAGATAAAACCGATTAAGGAAAAATCATCGGCACTGGAATTAATTATAATTTTGGTGTGGGTGATTTTTCTTTTTTGGAAAGAGGAAAAGTTTTGATATAAAAAAGCGAGAAAGTATACGAGGAGTTATTATATGGAAAAAAACAAAAAAAGAAAAATTCATATGCCCTCTGCATATAGTATTTTATTTTTGATCATTGTTGCAGTTTGTGCCATTACTTGGTTTCTTCCCACAGTGAAAAATGCAACCATTTCCAATATGGTGATGGCAGCCCCTTCCGGATTTGTAGATGCCATTGATGTGGCAATCTTTGTTCTTGTATTAGGGGGATTTCTTGGGGTTATTGCAAAATCGGGTGCTTTGGATAATGGAATTGCAGCCATGGTTGAAAAATTAAAAGGGAAGGAAATGCTTTTAATTCCACTTCTGATGTTACTGTTTTCTTTGGGCGGTACAACCTACGGAATGGCGGAGGAAACCATTGCATTTTACGCACTCATTGTAACCACAATGATGGCGGCGGGATTTGATGCTATGGTAGGTGTTTCCGTTATTCTTCTGGGATCCGGAGTCGGTGTAATTGGGTCTACGGTAAATCCATTTGCAATATCGGCAGCCGTGGACGCCTTAAAGGCATCCAATCCGAATTTGTATGTAAATCATACCATTATTATGATACTGGGAGCCATTCTCTGGATCGCTTCTTTAGTGCCGGCGATACTATTCGTTCTGCATTATGCAAAAAAAGTAAAAAATTCCGGACGTTCTATTCTAAGTCCCAAGGAACTGGCCGCTTCCCAAAATGCGTTTGGGGAGGAGGAAAAGGGAGACATTGTATTTACCAGACGAATGAAGTGGGTACTGGCCATTTTTGGATTTTCCTTTGGAGTAATGGTAATCAGTTTAATACCATGGGAAAATTTTGGAGTAACTATTTTTCGCAACACTTCATTTTTGACAGGAACCAATTTGGGAGAGTGGTACTTTAAAGAACTTCAGGCCTGGTTTTTGATTATGGCAATTATAGTAGGTTATGTGGCCGGTCTGGGAGAAGGAAAAACGGTGGAAGCATTCGTAGGAGGAGCCGGAGATATGGTGGGCGTGGCACTGGTTATCGCGGTATCAAGGGGAATTTCGGTAATTATGGCGGAAACAGGACTGGGAGACTATATTCTTGCGCTGGCATCCACGGGACTTGCCAATGTTTCTCCTATTGTTTTTTCAGTGGCAGCCTATGGAATTTACCTGGGACTTTCTTTCCTAATTCCATCAACTTCCGGTCTGGCAGCGGCCTCTATGCCAACCTTTGGAGGACTGACGGCAAATCTTGGCTTGAGCCCGGAAGTAATGATTCTTATTTTCTCTGCAGCCTGTGGACTTGTAAACTTAATTACACCAACCAGTGCGGTGGTTATGGGAGGTTTGTCCATTTCTAAAATTGAATGGTTTACCTGGGCAAAATTCATTGGAAAATTTCTAGGCATCCTTTTAATTTTAAATCTGGTTATACTATGTATAGCAATGGTCGTTTTGTAGCATTCCAATAGGATAGCGTTGTGCTTTTTGAACAATTATGCTATGATTCAATTAGATACATGAAATAGGAATAAATAGGAGCTGGAAAATGAAAGAAAAAGAAACATCGAATGTAAAAGAGTGGAATAATGTAAAGGTGATTCGTCAGGAAGCCATTATAAATTTAATAGAAAACGAGCATGTTAGAACACAAAATGAACTGTTAAAGCGATTAAATGAGGAAGGATTTGCTGTAACCCAGGCAACGATTTCCCGTGACATAAGGGAACTGCGTCTGGTTAAGGTAACCGATTTAGATGGAAACTACCACTATGAAGTAAGCAAAGTGAATGATAAAACCCCGGATAGCAATAAATTTTATTCGATTTTTACCGCAGGGGTAAATAAAGTGGATTATGCCAATAACCTGGTAGTTATAAAGTGCTATACCGGTATGGCACAGGCCGTATGTGCTACCATGGATGGAATGGAATGGAGTGGCATCGTAGGAACCGTTTCAGGAGATGATACCATACTTATTGTGATGCGTGATGAAGAAAGTGCAGGAAACCTAGTTCAGAAATTAAGAGAGATTCGATGATGAAAAAAGGACATAAAATAGCAATCGGGCTGTTGGTATTACTACTTACAGCCATTTTTTTCAAAGTGATAATTATGGCTCAGGCAAAGATGACCTGGCTTTCAAAAGAGAGCGGAAAAAGAACGGCAGAGAATGAAGAAGAATTCATTTGGGAGGTTTATGAAGGCATGCTTTCCGGGGAAAAGGACATTGAAGTCTCCTACTATGGAAGAGATTACAAAGAAATTCATAACAATTTTTTGAAAAGTACCATAAAGAAGATATTTGCTATTGATGATCCCGATACGACCGATGACTTTGATTATATGAGCTATAACTTAGATGAAGTAAGTATTAACACCAAGTCGGCCCTTTTAAATTCGGTCACCATAACCATTTCACCAAAGTGGAAAGAATCAAAGAAAGAAACAAAAACCGTAAATAAAAAGATTGAAAAAATTCTAAAAGAATTAAATCTGGATCAAGATTCCAACTATAAAAAAATAAAAAAAATACACGATTATATGGTTCGCAATTTTTCCTATGATGAAGAACTGAAAAATTATACCGTATATGATGGATTGAAAAATAAAAAAATGGTTTGTCAGGGGTATATGCTGCTTGCCTATAAGTTATTAGCAGAAGCGGGGATTCCGGTAAAATGTGTTGATGGAACTGCCACAAACTCCATGGGAACCCAGACACATGGATGGAACCTGGTTAAGATCGGAAAGTACTGGTATAACTTTGATGCAACCTGGGATGATCCCATTCTATGGGGAGATGAGGAAATAAAAGCAGAAATGGAAGACCATATTTCCTATGAATATTTTTTAAAGGGAAGCGGTTCCTTTTCAAAAAACCATGCACCCGGAAAAGAATTCCAGAGTGCAAAGTTTAAAAAACAATATCCCGTTTCAAAAAAAGATTATCCTACCCAATCCCTTTATAAATAAGACCAAGAATAAAAATAAGTACAGTAAGAGGAACATAAACATATCTTGCGAGAATGGAAAAAGCTTTGGAAAGCGGTTTCTTTCGTCCGGTGTTTAGTTCCTCTTCTATTTTGCCTTTTCCCAAAACGTAGTAAATACAAATAGCACCAAGAAGAGCTCCAAAAGGAACAATGATAATGGTAATAAAATCCATGAAAGCGCCTACCATGGGTTCGGATTCAATAAAGATACCAACAAACAGGCAAAGGAACCCACAAAGGAGAACTGCAAATTTACGGGAAAATGAAAAACGATGCTGAAGACTTTCCACAACGGCTTCCAACATATTAATTAAAGAAGTTATGCCGGCAAAAAGTACCGAAATGAAAAATAAAATTGCAAAAAATCGTCCTGCAGGCATTTGATTAAATATTTTAGGAATGGTAATAAACATAAGAGCAGGTCCGGCTCCGGGTTCAATGCCAAAGGCAAATACAGCAGGCATAATAACAAGTGCCGAAAGAAGAGCCGCTATGGTATCAAAAATAGCAGTGCGAAGGGAAGCCTTTGGAATATCTTCTTTTTTAGATAAATAGGAGCCGTAAACAATCATGCCGGAACCGGTAATCGAAAGGGAAAAGAAGGCCTGACCCATTGCCATTACCCACGTATTTACATTTGCAAGCTGCTCCCATTTTGGAACAAAAAGAAAACGGTAACCACCTTCTGCTCCGGGTAAAAATAAGACTCGAACCGCAATGATTGCAAACAAACAAAAGAAAATCGGCATTAAAATCTTGTTCGCACGTTCGATTTCTTTGGTAGATCCGGAAAATAACAAGATAGTTGAGATTAAAATAACCCCAATATGCCACCCGAGACTGCCAAAGGAACCCGTTGCCTGAGCGAAGAATTCTCCGGACTCCATGTGAAATAAAACCCCGCTGACAGAGCCCCCTAAAGTACGAAGCACCCAGCCAATAATAACCGAATAACCAATAGCAATTCCAAGAGAACCCAGAAGAGGAATCCATCCGAGAACTTTCCCTATCTTTGGATGTTTTTGATTTTGGAAACAAAGAGAGTAGGAACCTAAGGTCCCTGTTTTCGCTAAGCGCCCCATGGCAAATTCCGCAGAAAGTCCGGCAAGACCAAACAGCAGAATAAAGAACAGGTAAGGAATTAAAAAGGCGGCACCTCCATACTGTCCTAAACGATATGGAAACATCCAAATATTTCCAAGACCCACGGCGGAACCCACGCAGGCCAGTACAAAACCGAAGGAACTGCTAAAGTTTCCGTTTTTGTGTGTGCTTTTTGATGAATCAATTTTCATAATAAACTCCCATCTGTGGGCTTATGTGCCCATATAAGTTTGACCCCTTTGTTCCTTCAAAACGTTAAAGGAACAAAGCCTATTTATCATAATACATCTGGTAAAGAAAATCAACTGCCAAAAGGGGTAAAGTAAATGGAAAACATTGCCGATAAAGAGAGTAGCTGAAAGAAATGGATGTACGCAAGGATGCGAAATAACAATGCAAGGATGCCACAATTTAGGGAAGGGCCGGAAGGAATACCGGTTGTGGATGCAGTATGATAATACAGGAAAATCAGAAAATTGGGGCAATGGATGCCTGCTATAAATCAAATATGTGCCTTTCATTACAACCAAAGACGAAAATAACAGGTAGTGAAAAAGAAGAGGCAGCAGTAAGCCTTCAGATTTCAAAGGAAGGTAAAACAAAATTTAACAGACAGAATATTTCTGAGGATGAAGCAAAGACCGTGCAAGATGTAATACAAAAAATGAGGAAGCTTAGTTCGGAAGCAATAAAGAAAGATGTAAGCGTGGAAGAACGATTTTTAATACAGGAGAAGATGAAGGAACTAAAAATAAGAATGCAGGAAGTAAATAATAACAAGAGCTCCTTCCAGGGGAAGAGACAGGAAGAAAGCCCAAAAGAATTCTCCTCAGAGCAAACTCCTTCCTTCCACTTAAATATATGTCTGTAGATAAAATAGAATAACAGGCGGTGAACAAAATAAAAGGACGACACTTAGAGATTTTAATATACTTGCTTAAATACAAAAAAACAACCTACAAGGAACTGGCAGAACACTTTGAAGTGAGTAAGAAAACCATAGAACGTGACATCAATCGTTTATCTTCCATAGGAATTCCGGTGTATTGCACCCAGGGAATCGGCGGTGGTGTGCGGTTAATGGAAGATTATAAGTTTAGTACCAGCTTTTTTACCAACCGGGATATTCATCAGATTATTTTTGCACTTAAGATAATGAACAGTCTTTCGGAAACTTCACAAAAAAGTGAAATTATAGACAAGCTGTGTTTAATAGCTCCGGAATTAAGCGCCATGTTTGAAAGCGATGCAGAGAAGTATTTAAGCATTGATTTACTTTCCGAGAAGGTAAGTGTAGAGAATTGGATTTATGAAAAAATTGATTATGGACTGGATCAGGAAGTCCTTCTTATCATTAATGATTCCTTAACCGTGGCTCCCATTGGTTATGTTTTAAAATCGGATGGACTCTACTTGTATTGTTTTACGGATTCTTATGACATGATAAAGTGCCGTAATATAACAAAAATAGAACCAACCCAAAGAAGTTTTGAACGTGAATTTATCTCCTATGAAGAATATAAAAAACAAAACAGATAAACATGACATAAGGTGTCGTGTTTATCTGTTATTCTTTTACCTGGAGGTAGACAGATGAAAAAAAATATTTATGAAGAAAAATCATTGACGAAATTAATCTTTATCTTTGGAATTCCATCCATTGCATCCCTAATGATTGAAATGTTAACAGGAATTGTAGATACGGCATTTGCCGGAAACTTACCGGGAATGGGAAAGGATGCCTTGTCTGCCATGGCATTGATTTCTCCGCTTTTGGGTATTTTTACCGCATTGCAGACTCTATTTGCAATGTCAACGGGAATTCTAATTGCAAAATACTTAAATGACACAAAGAAAAAAAATGAAAGTTATACGACAGGAGTACTTATGAGCATAGGTATGGCAGTGACAACTTCTATCATTTGCTACGGGATGCTGCCCCGACTTTTATCCGGATTGGGAGCGGAGAGGCAAATCTTTTACCTGGCAAAACAGTATTTGCAAATTCAACTTTTAAGTAATGTTTTTAGCAGCGCAGGCTATACATTAACCTGCTGTATCCGTGCCTTTGGGTTTCCTAAAGCGGAGGTAGCCATCATCAGCAGTTCGGTAGCCATTAATATTATTTGCAACTTTTTATTTGCTTTTGTTTTCAAAATGGGAATTTCGGGACTTGCCTGGGGAACTTTTGCCAGTGAAAGTTTATGCGCAATGTTTTCCATTGGATTCTTAATTAAAAAGAATCTCTGGCTGGAAAAAAAACCACTGCCTGTATCCTGCTTTTTACAAAGAGCCTGGGAACTTTTCAAAATCGGAATTGCACAAACCGCCATCCAGATGCTTGGAGGCTGCACCGGATTTGTTATGAATGCAAGATTTTTAACCTTAGGATCTATGACCCATGTTGCGGCATGGAGTGTGGTTCAGCGCATTTATACACTGGTCTTAGTGCCGGTTGTAGGTTTGACACAAGGGGTGCAGAATATCATTTCCTACTTTGATGGAAATCAGGAAGAAAAGAAAATAAAAAAGGTTTCAAAACTTACCATGCTATATTGCAGCAGCTACGGATTTCTTGCACTGGTGCTGATGATTCTGTTTGGACATAATGCCATTGCCATTTTTGGCGGAAACCCTGAAATAGCGCAGCTGGCCAAGACGATTTTGTATATAGTTTTTCTGGGATTTCCCTTTATTGGAATATTGTATACCGACATGACACTTCTTCAGGTGACAGGTCATGAAATTTCTTCGGTATTACTGATTTTATCAAGACAGGTATTTTTCCTGATTCCCCTTGCCTATGGAGTTCCGTATCTTATACAAATTGGAAATTCGGGAATTCCCCCCTTCTTAGGATTGCTTTTTAGCATCCCCTGTGCAGATGTTTTGGCAGTAATATTTGCTTCTCTTGTCAAAAAGAAATTAGTAATGAAATGTTTGTAATATCTTGTAAAGTCCTCTTATTTGTAATACAATTAGAAAGAATGTTGTAAAAAGAAAGGGGCATATAATGTTTGATAGAATATTTGGAAATTATTTATTGAAAATGGGGAAATTATCAAAAAAACAGTTAGAGAATATTTTTAAGAAACAAGATTCAAATCGTGTAAGACTGGGATTAATTGCCATGTCTGAAAAATTAATGACAATAAAGCAGGCAGATGAAGTAAACAAGCTCCAGGCCAGTATGGATAAAAGATTCGGGGATATTGCAATTGAGAGAGGATATCTGACAGAAGAACAGGTAAAGCATCTTTTAAGTCTTCAGGGAAATATCTTTTTGACCTTTATTCAGACCGTATTGGATACGGGCTGTTTGGAGATGCAGCAGATTAATGAAGCTCTGGAGGAGTACCAAAAAGAAAAGGGACTTACATTGAGCGGTATGGAAGACTTAAAGAGTGGTGAGATTAATCGCATGGTTTCGGTTCTTATGTGCGGAGAAGAACCCATTGTTCAGGAATTAGTGGGAATTATGCTTCGAACAGCAACACGGCTTGTAGATAATCATATGTATGTAGAAGAGATTCTAAAAATGGACACCTATCAGGCGGCTCAGCTCAGCTACCAGATGCAGGAAGGAGAACACACCATACTGTCTGCACTTTCCGGTTCCGGGGAAGCCATGATGAAGACCGCTATTGGCTACATAGGTAAGAAGTTTATTGATGACAATGAAGATGCACTGGACTCTTTATGCGAATTAGTGAATTGCGTAGATGGGCTGTTGGCTAGTGATTTGAGCACCAAAGGAATTTTTTTGGATATGCTTTCACCGGAATATACATCAAAAGGCGCCACGATAAATGGAAAGAATTTATTTGTAATCAGGATGAATATTTTAGAAGAAAAAATAGATTATATTGTATCGTATGATGCAGAGTTTATGTTAAATTAATAGGGGAGGAAGAAAGCAATGGGCAGAATTTTTATTGTGGATGATTCAAGAACCGCAAGAAAGGTTTTAAAAAGCGTACTAGAAGAGAACGGACACGAAGTAATAGGAGAGGCAGGGAATGGAGAAGAAGCCTTACGCCTGATTCCCGAGGAAGCGGTAGATTTGATTACCATGGATATTACAATGCCAATTATGGACGGAATTGAAACGTTAAAGAAACTGGTAGAACGAGGAACCAAAGCAAAGGTGGTCATGGTAAGTGCATCGGCTCAAAGAGATAAGATACTGGAAGCCTTAAAGAGCGGTGCCTGTGAATTTTTGCAAAAACCATTTGAATTTCATCAGGTTGTTGATACGGTGAACAAATTGGTGAAAGAATGATTTTAGTCATAATAAAAGCCCAGTCGCTGGAGCAGATTCAGTGACTGGGTTTTTTCATTGGAAGTACGATTCTTAATGTAAATATTCCATTCAATGCTGTGAAGGTACAAAATCCATTTCTCTTTTGTGCTATGGAACGCATGCTTTTACAGCCATAACCATGGCCGATTTCCGTTGAGGTGGGAACCTCATTTTCCATTTGGACAGTACCTATAAAGGCATTTTCCACTTCCAGAAGCAGCATATTTCTATTGACACGGCAATGGACAAAGACTGTTCGCAAAGTGCTGTCCTCTAGCTTACTCACTGCGTTAAGAGCGTTTTCTACCCCATTGGACAGTACAGAACAAAGCTCTGTATCCGGAATATGCAGTTCCTTTGGTAAATCCGCTTCGACGCGTAAAGTGACAGACTGCTTTTTTGCCCTATCCATAAAGGAAGAGAGCAGAAGGTTTACGGTTTCATTTTCACAAAAAACCAGGGGAGTAATAGCGGTTAGCTCTTCCCTTGCACTTGCCAGATAATCCGTGATTTGGGTAAGGGCTCCTTGCTGGGCAAAGCTGTCAATGATAGAGAAATGGTGTCGCATATCGTGACGGTAAATGATAGCCTGTTCCTGAGAGGAACGTAGGATATTCAATTGAATCTTGGCAGAGTCCATCTGCATAGAGAGCATATTTTTTTCTAGTTGGATTTGTGTTTTTTGCTGCACTTCGTGATGATAAGCAATGATAAACCAGATATAAAAAAGGGCCATGATCGTGGGCAAAAATTCGCTTATTACCTTAATACCCGTATAAAGAATGCGAGTATAAACAGTGGCGGCATAGTCAAAAATATAGTAAACGGCGGGCAGACACCCAAAGAGGAATCGAGACTGCCGGGAATAAATCATGGCCTCCCGGGCCGCAGGTGCAAAATAGTGCCATATCAGAAAAAAGAAGATGCAGATAGAGATGCTGTAGGTAAGCAGATAGGCAATACGGCTATGAAAGAGCTGTAGGGACATTACCCCTGCCCAACGGGGGAGCTGACAACAGAAATAAGCGGTGAGCACACTGACGAGGGAAATACCCAGGGGACTCTTTAGCACCAGCACCAAAAAGAGAACGAGGGGTAGATGAGTAATGAGAGGGTAGAACTTTGTGGTAATGCTTAATCCAAAAACAGAGGAAAACCCCGTTTGTATACACAGAGAAAAAATCGAGAACAAAAAAATATAAAAGCGCTCTCTCGGACTCTTTCCTTTGCCGGAAAATAGAACAGAGAGAATAACTCCGAACAGCAGCACCAGTCCATAGTTAAAAATTGAAAGCAATCGTATCATCACTTCACCTCATCAAAATAGTAGTAAATCTTCAAATATGTATATATTATACAAAATTTTAAAAAAATTGGCAATACTTTGCTACAATATTCTTAATGCACCAGGAGATGAAATTGGAGTAGGGACAAATTACAAGCTTTTCCTTAGCACCGTCAAATTCTCTTTATAGGCAAAGATAAAGCCGGTAAAATATTAAAAAAAGAAATTTTTTATAAAATTTCTATAAACTTTTTATAAATTATTTCAAAAAAACCGTAAATACGAGTATATATAGTACTTTTAAAACTATGTCTTGTAAAATCCCCGACGCTTTTCCGACGCTTCCTATGGTATAATAAAAAAAATTTTATAAAAGTATTTTCAAAGGAGGGAATATACCGTGAATTATGTGGTTGTGGATAACAACAAAAATGATTTAGAGCTGCTTATAAAGGCAATCCAAAAAACAATGCCGGAATGTCAGATACAGCCGTTTACCGATCCACTGCTCTCAGCAAAATATATCTGCAACAATCCGGTGGACATGGTGTTTATCGCAGATGATATGCGCCCGGTCAATGGCTTTGGGCTGTTGCAGGTGTTAAGAAAAAATATCCCAAAGCTTAAGGCTGTCATGCTGTCGAATAGTGACCGAAACAGAGTAGATGCAATCCACGCAGGGGTTGACGACTATCTTTTAAAGCCGATATCCTCACAGATGTTAAGGGGGTTGGTAAAACAGCCTGCCATTTAACCCAAGGGGAAACTCATGTTCATAGAAAATCCAAAATTGATAATAGGAGAAAAGAGACTATGGAGAGACAAAAGAAGTTAAGAGCAAGGATACTATCCTTTGCATTGTCGGTGGCGATGGTATTTACCACACTTCCGGCAACGGTATTTGCGGAGGGGGG
>JAVXEO010000015.1:0-34479 GCA_036658435.1 Acetivibrio sp. | reverse complement strand
ACTTCGTGCAGTATGTTCTGCCTTACACTTTGAACCTGTAGAGACGGTAGACTGGAAGTTTATTTTTCATAAAAAGCCATGTCAAGATATGACTGTGAAATTAATATAATTTTAAACGTATCAAAAATACAATTCTGTCAAAGAACAAACAAAGGTGTTTCTGTTCCTTGCTGTACACACTTACTGCAAACATCAAGTTGCCAATGGTTCATAGAATCCTTATTTTTAAAAACTTCTTTACTTTAAGACTTTATTGTGGTAAAATGGTCACATACAAAACCGATGAATTTTATTCTTAATATTTTCATACGGTAATCAAGTAAAGTCTATGAGGAGTGGCTGAATAAATGAATAATAAGATTAAAACACCAGCTGTTGACCATCTGTTTGATGCGATACTAAGTCTGGAATCTTCAGAAGAGTGTTATACTTTTTTTGAAGATATTTGTACCATTAATGAACTTTTATCGTTGTCCCAGCGTTTTGAAGTAGCAAAGATGCTTCGCGAGCAAAAGACGTATCTTGAAATTGCTGAGAAAACCGGTGCTTCTACTGCAACCATTAGTCGTGTAAATCGTTCTTTAAATTATGGAAACGATGGATATGATATGGTCTTTGCCAGAATTAATCCCGACTATAAAAAAGAGGTCAAATAAAACTTTTATAAAAGACAAAGCTTCATAAAGCTTTGTCTTCTTTTTTTGCTTGTCATATAGTATTTAATACTATATAATGTAATTTGAGGTGATATCCATTATGAGCATGAGCAACCACGAATATGTTATGCAGATTATCCGCAGTTTACAAAATATTGACTATATCCGGCCAGGAGAAATTCCAAACATTGATTTGTATATGGATCAGGTAACCACGTTTATGGATGAACACTTGAATGCCTCCAAACGTTATCCGGAGGATAAACTTCTTACTAAAACCATGATTAATAATTATACAAAAAATCAATTGCTTCCCCCGCCAAATAAAAAGAAATATTCCAAAGAGCATATGCTTTTACTTATTTTTATTTATTATTTTAAAAATATCTTATCCATTAGTGATATACAAAGTCTTTTTTCTCCCCTAACCAAACGGTTCTATAACTCCGACAAGGGGATTACTTTGGAACAGATTTATGAAGAAGTCTTTCAGATGGAAAAAGACCAAATTGATAATCTTGTAAAAGATGTTGTAAAAAAATATAATAAAGCATCCCATACCTTTGAATCCGTAGAAGATGAGGGGGACCAGGAATTTCTCCAAACCTTTTGTTTTATCTGTATGTTAAGTTTTGATGTATATACAAAAAAAATGATTATTGAACGTCTCATTGATCAGACTCTCTCTGACATTCATAAGCCTTCGGAAAAAGAGAAAGGAAAGGGAACTGAAAAAGCAAAAGACAGTGAAGAAACAAAAGAAGCGGCACCGGTAAAAGAAACCAATAACGAAAATGATAAAATTGTTAAATTTTAGAGAGGTATGGTTATTTTCATGAAAGACATATTAAAAGGTCTGAATCAGGAACAGACGCAGGCCGTTATCCACAACAAAGGTCCTCTGCTGATTTTAGCAGGTGCAGGCTCTGGAAAGACACGGGTGCTTACGCACCGTATTGCCTATTTGATTGATGAGTTTAATGTCAATCCCTGGAATATTCTTGCTTTAACCTTTACGAATAAAGCGGCCTCTGAAATGCGTGACCGTGTGGATAAAATCGTAGGTTATGGTTCTGAAAATATTTGGGTGAGCACCTTTCATTCCACTTGTGTTCGTATTCTACGCCGTAATATTGATGCCATTGGCTACGAAAAGAGTTTTACCATTTATGACTCCGATGATCAAAAAACTTTGATGCGGGATATATGTAAGTACTTAAATATTGACACCAAGAACACCAAAGAAAAGACTTTACTTTCTGCTATTTCCAATGCAAAGGATGAATTGATTACCCCCTCTGCTTTTGCAGCAAATGCCGTTGGTGATTTTAATAAAGAGCGATATGCTAAAGTGTATACTGAATATCAGAAACGATTAAAACAAAACAATGCTCTGGATTTTGATGATCTGATCTTTAAAACCATTGAGCTTTTTGAACGTAATCCCGAGATTTTAGCAAACTACCAAAACCGTTTCAAATATATTATGGTAGATGAATATCAAGATACCAACACCGCCCAATTTCATTTAATCCGTCTTATGGCATCTACTCTCAATGAATTTGGTGAGGTTGAGCATAATCTCTGTGTAGTAGGGGATGACGACCAGTCCATCTATAAGTTTCGCGGTGCCAATATACATAATATTCTTAACTTTGAGAATCACTACCCTTCCACCAAGGTAATTAAGTTAGAGCAGAATTACCGTTCCACAAAAACAATATTAAAGGCTGCCAATGAAGTCATTCACCATAACATAGAGCGAAAGGATAAGTCCCTTTGGACCGATAATGAGGAAGGTGACCCTATTTCTTTTACCCAGTTTGATAATGAATATGAGGAAGCCGATGCCATTGTAAATGATATTTATCATGGTGTTACAGACGAAGGTCTTAATTATTATGATTTTTCTATTCTTTATCGAACCAATGCCCAATCTCGTATTTTTGAGGAAAAGCTGGTACGGAAGAATATTCCTTATAAAATTGTGGGTGCTGTAAACTTTTATGCCAGAAAAGAAATTAAGGATCTTTTGGCCTACTTAAAGACCATTGACAACGGCTTGGATGATATTGCAGTAAAGCGTATTATTAATGTTCCCCGCCGTGGAATCGGTCTTACTACCATTGACCGTGTTTTAGAATATTCCATTACCAATAATATAAGTTTTTACCAAGCCTTGCAGCGTGCATCTTCCATTCCGGGAGTTGGCCGTGGAGTCAGTCGTATTGAACCTTTTGTTTCTTTTATTGAGATTCTCAAGGGGAAAATGAAGCAAAATGCAGTTACCATCCAACAGCTCATGGAGGAAATTTTAGAAGCAACCGGATATGTAGATGCCTTGAAAGCCGAAGAAACCATAGAAGCACAAAGCCGCATTGAAAATATAGAAGAATTCATGAATAAAATTATTTCTTTTGAATCGGCTGCACCGGAACCGCCTTCCCTAAGTCAATTTTTAGAAGAGGTTGCCTTAGTGGCTGATATTGACAGTTTGGAAGACAGTACAAACGTGGTGGTGCTAATGACTCTTCACAGTGCAAAAGGGCTGGAATTTCCTTATGTGTATTTATGTGGATTGGAGGATGGTATTTTCCCAAGTTATATGACCATTAGTTCCGATGATCCCACGGAAATTGAAGAAGAGCGGAGACTATGTTACGTTGGTATTACACGAGCAAAGCAAAAACTTTCTATCAGCTGCGCAAGACAGCGTATGGTTCATGGTGAAACCCAGTATAATAAGCCTTCCCGTTTTATACGTGAAATTCCCCGTTACTTATTAAAAGAATCCAGGGAATCCATAAAACCAAAATTTCCAAAAGCAGTCAATGGCTTTTCATCTGTCAATGGCTTTTCACCAAATATGGATGCAGGAAAAAGTACTTCTCTCTTCGCCGACAATCCCTGGATTCAAAAAGGTTTGTCCAATACGGTTTTCGATAAGCCAAAGAAGGTAACACCGACTCCTTCCATGACAAGTGCTTCTCCTTCTTACCAGGTTGGTGACCGCATTGAACATATTAAATTTGGAAAAGGAACCATTACCAATATGAATGCCATCCCTAATGACTTTGAAGTCTTTGTTACCTTTGATACCGCAGGGGATAAAAAAATGCGTGCCTCCTTTGCCAAACTAAATAAACTTTAAAAATGATAGCATTATTTCATAGTAAAATATATAAAATCGTGTTATACTATTTTCATAATCAGAAAGGATGTGTGTCTTATGTCAAGTAAAATTGAAGATTTATTGAACGCAGCAAAAATTAATGAATTAGTTCATAAAAAACAGTTGGAAGAGGAAAAGAAGTCCTGTATTGTCTGGGTTCTTGCCATCATTGGTGCCGTTGCTGCAGTAGCTGCCATTGCCTTTGCCGTATACAAGTACTTCACACCAGATTATCTGGAAGACTTCGAAGATGATTTTGACGAGGATGAGGATGATGATTTTTTCAACGACGAGGAAACCGAAGAATAACTAATTTCAGCAAAGGATTTATAAAAATTGTATTATAACCGTTTTCAGTCTTATTGGTGACCCTTCTTGGGTCACCTTTTTTATTCTAACTTCATACAATGATGTATACTCTACCATTTTTTATGGAAAGGCATGGTTATTAATATGTATGATTTCGTATTATTTGGTGGTGATATCCGTCAAATCTATATGGCCACTTATTTCCGTAATGTAGGATATACCGTTCTTACCTATGGACTTTCTCATCCCATGATTCATGATATATGCAAGCAGGCCTCCTCTTTAACAGAAGCCCTACACTCTGGTACCATTTTAGTTGGACCAATTCCTCTTTCCAAAGACAACGATACCATACCTTCTTTAACCTCCTCTTCTGATCTGAATATTAATATATTAATGGACGGTCTGCATTCGGAACAAATTTTATTTGCAGGAATGGTTTCTCCTTATATAGCCAATCTATGCAAGGAAAGAGGAATTCTAGTCTATGATTTTATGAAAGAAGATTCTCTTGCCATTGCAAATGGAATCGCCACTGCGGAAGGCGCTATAATGGAAGCGATTTCGAAAGGTTCCGGTAATCTTCATAAAGCCTCTGTCTTAGTTTTAGGCTTCGGCCGCTGTGCAAAAGTATTGGCACATAAGCTGGATGGATTGGATGCCTGTCTTACTATTTGTGCACGAAAAGATTCGGATTTAGCTTACGCAGATGCTTTAGGATATCAAACCTGTTCCTTTTGTGAGCTTTCTTCCAAAATTAATGATTTTGATTATATTTTTAATTCCGTACCATTTATGGTTTTACCAAAGGAGCTTCTGTGTTTCATTTCAAAAGAAACCGTTATTATTGATATTGCTTCTTATCCCGGTGGACTTGATTATACTGCTGCAAAAGAACTGGACCTAAATGTCTCCCTTTCTCTGGGAATTCCGGGGAAAGTTGCACCAAAGGCTTCCGGGGAAATACTGGCAAACTATTGTCTAAAAAAAACATTTTATAGAAAGAAGGGATTCACATGACCTTAGATGGTAAAGAAATCGGATTTGCCATGACCGGTTCCTTTTGTACCTTTGCTGTTATTTTTAAAGAATTGGAAAAATTAGTAGCCACCGGAGCAAAGGTAACACCTATATTTTCAAATTCCGTTCAAAATATTGACTGCCGTTTTGGCAGTTCCAAAGAATTTTATGCTACTGCGGAAAAGATAACCGGAAATAAGCCAATTCTCACTTTAGAATCTGCAGAACCCATTGGTCCTAAAAATCTTTTGGATCTTTTAATCATTGCCCCCTGTACGGGAAATACTTTGACAAAACTCAGTCTTTCCATTACCGATTCTCCGGTTCTCATGGCTGCAAAGGCCCACCTTAGAAACGATAAGCCAGTTGTAATTTTTCCTTCCACAAACGATGCCTTAAGCATGAATTTCAAAAACATTGGTACCCTTATAAACTGCAAAAATATTTATTTTGTTCCGTTTTCACAGGATAACTATAAAAAGAAACCAAATTCTATGGTTGCTGAACCGGATTTGCTTTTAGAAACCATGGAAGCTGCATTGGATGGAAAGCAGCTTCAGCCCATTGTCAGATCACCTCATTAAGATAAACAGCAGCACCTGTACCGCCAATATAAGAGGCATTCCTATAAGAAACGTCTTATGCTTTGTTTTATGACGAAATACCTGCATTCCAAGAATAGAGCCAAGACTCCCTCCCAATACTGCATATAAAAATAATGTCTTTTCCGAAATTCGATAGACATGTTTTTTTGCTTTTTGTTTATCCATTCCCATAGATATAAACCCAGCTAAATTAATTAAAAATAGATAAATTAATATTTTCTCATATACTTTCATAATGTTTCCTCATTTATTCTTTTATATTTTTTAATAACCGCCTGTTTTTATATAGGCGGTTGTTTTTTATGTAAATTTCTTGAACCTGCCCTCATAGTGGTATATAATAATTGTAAATAAATACCCCAGTTGGAGGACGATATTGTGTTGGATTTAAATACTACCCGAGATAAAATTGACAAAATTGACTGTGACATTGTAAAGCTTTTTGAAGCACGCATGGAGCTTACCAAAGAAGTTGCAGAATATAAGACAAAAACAGGAAAAGCAATTCTTGATAGAGAACGTGAGAAATCAAAATTAGCTGCTTTACAGAATCTGGTGCAAAATGAATATAATCGCTATCCGGTACAGGAATTATTTACACAAATTATGTCTATGAGCCGTAAATATCAGTATCGTTTGGTTCCTTCCTATTCCGGAGACTTATCCTTTTCTCTTATTGATTCTTTGGAGCTTACAGAATCTTCCCAAATAGTTTGTTTTGGTGAACCCGGTTCCTATACAGAGCAGGCTGCACAAAACTTCTTTGGTTTACATGTTTCCTGTTTCCATAGCAATTCTTTTAAGGAGATCATGGAAAAGGTGCAGTCCGGCGAGATGGATTATGGAGTGCTTCCCATTGAAAACAGCTCTACTGGTGGTATTTTAGACACTTATGATTTGCTCCTTTCCTATAACAATTTCATCATTGGGGAACATGTTTTAAAAATTGACCACGCCCTTGTAGGACTGGAAGGGAGCTCTCTTTCGGAATTAAAGTCTGTCTATTCCCATCCACAAGCACTCCTTCAGTGTGCCGGTTTTTTTGAAACCCACCCAAATATTCTGCCTCATGAATTTTTCAGCACTTCTGCAAGTGCAAAAAAGATTTTGGAAGATGGAGATAAGACCCAGGCTGCCATTGCCGGAAAATGTGCTGCCTTGGAATATGGTCTGAAAGTTTTAGAAGACCACCTTAATTTTGAAAACAGCAATGCTACCCGTTTCATAATTATCACAAACAAAAAACAATATCTAAGTTATGCAGACAAAGTTTCTATTTGTTTTGAGCTTCCACATGAAAGCGGAACCTTATATACTATGCTTTCACACTTTATTTATAACCACCTAAATATGACCAAGATTGAATCCCGTCCTATTCTGGGACGTCCTTGGGAATATCGTTTCTTTGTTGACTTCCAGGGAAATTTAAAGGAGTCCGGAGTTAAAAATGCAATAAATGGAATCAAAGAAGAAGCAGCCGATTTAAAAATACTTGGAAACTTTTCTACACAATAGTCTGTAAAAGGGGGATTTCTTTTGAAAAAAGTGCTTATTATTTTAATTATTATCAGTTTATCCATTGGTGCAGGTACTTTTGTTTATTTGTCAAGCCGGGTTGTTATGAACGATGAAAATGCCACAGGCAATACAGCAGGTAATCTTATGAACGGAGGGCTTTTCTGTGAAAATGACGGAAAGATCTATTTTAGTAATTATAAAGATCAAGGTGCCCTTTACGTTATGGATTCTAACATGAAAAATTGCAAAAAGCTCTATGAAGACAATGTTTCCTATATCAATGCCACAAACAAATATTTAATCTATGTAAGAGATAACCATAAACGGAATACGGCACCTGGGCAGTTTTTTAACTTCAATACCCTGGGGCTCTATCGTCTCAATAAAAAAGATGGAAAAGATATGCAGCAGCTTTACGGCAAAGCCGTTGGTTTCGCTGCTCTCCATGGAAACTATGTGTATTATCAGCATTATGACCCCAATGATAATCTTCGTTTTCACAAAATAAAGATAAATGGAAAAGAAGATATCGAGTTGAGTACGGAACAGATTGTTCCAGCTTCTTTTTCCGATAATACCTTATATTACAATGGCGTCGATACAGAACATGAAATTCATGCCATGAATTTAGACAGTAATTCTTCTTCCACCCTTTATGAAGGAAATTGTTTTAATGTTACTTCTACCAGTGACTCTTTATATTTTCTTTCCCTTAATAATAATTATGCCATTGGAAGAGTTGACCTGCACGGAGACAATCCCCAAATTATTGTAGAGGAGCGATGTTCCTTTTTTAACATCAGCCCGGATGAAGGCTATCTTTATTATCAGGTAGATGGTGGTGATGATAATCGGTTCTGTCGTATGAATCTTTCCAACTACAAGTCGGAAACTCTGATGAAAGGGGATTTTAACAGCATTCACGTAACAGACCACTATGTTTTTTTCCGCAAGTATGATACCGATGAATTTTTTTATTTAGAAACCGCAACGGGAAGAATTTCCTTATTTCAGCCAAAAGTTCTAAAGTAAAAGAGAAAAGATTTACAGCTTTTAAAGAGGCTGTAAATCTTTTTTCAATTGGTATATATTTTTTCCCAACAGTGGATGTATCACCAGAGGTGCAATTTCTTCTAATGGAATCAATACAAAATCACGATCCTTTACTCCTATGTGTGGAATCTGCAGTTCCTCGGTCCGGATAACCAGATTATCATAAAATAGGATGTCAACATCAAGAGTTCGCGGTCCCCAATGAATGGTTCGAACACGTTTACAGTCCTCTTCTATTTCATGCACAAGGGTAAGCAGCTCTTCCGGATCTCGAAGTGTGTCAACTTCTACCGCTCCATTTAAAAAATCATCTTGTTCCACTTCTCCCATGGGTTTTGTTATAATAAATGAGGATACCTTTCTTACTCTTGTATTTTTATCTTGGTTTAGTAAGGTTATCGCCCGATAAAGATTTTCCTCTTTGTTTCCCAGATTAGAGCCAAGAGCAAGGTAGGCTTTATGCCATCCCCGTTGGATTTCAACGGATACCGTATCCAAAGGCAGAAGAATAGGCGCCCATGGTTTCTTTATTTCAATTTTTACTTTTTGAATCTTTTCAAATCGAAGCAATACTTCTTCTGCAAGGGTTTCTGCAACGGCCTCCAATAGCTTAAAGGTTCGTTCTTTCATAAAAGTTTCCACAAAGTGGGCAACCTCTGCGTAACTGATAGAATCTTCCATTTTATCGGTTTTTCCGGCCTTAGAAATATCCAAAAACATGGTAAGGGAAACTAAAAATTTCTGTCCCAATATCGTTTCCTCTTTTAATAATCCATGCCGGCAATAAATTTCCAAATCACTAATTTTTATTTTATCCATCTGCTTCCTTTCTTTTCCTTTCCTATTTTGCTGCTAAGATAGCTTCTGCCATTACAATAGCACGCCGATTTTCTTCTATACTATGTACTCTTACAAATTGACAGCCCTTATTCACGGCTAGCACGGTTGTTGTAAGCGTGCCTTCCTCCCGTTCTGTTACAGGAAGGTCAAGGGTGAGCCCAATTACCGATTTTCTGGAAGTCCCCAGAAGAATGGGAAAACCAAGGGAGTGAAGCTCTTCCAGTCTATTGATACAAATAAGGTTCATTTTTAATGATTTTGCAAATCCAACTCCCGGATCAATCATCACACGATTTTCCGGAATTCCCGCTTCTCTTGCTATTTCTATGGATTCCCATAAATCGCTTTTTAAATCTTCAAAAAAATCTTGGTAGTCTATATTTTTACGGTTATGCATCAGACACACAGATGCCCCACTCTCCTGAATCACACCCGCCATCTTTTTATCATATTTTAACCCCCAGATATCATTCACTAAGTCCGCACCTGCTAAAATAGCTGCTTTTGCCACTTCACTTTTATAGGTATCTACAGAAATAGCAATATCATATTTTTCCTTTATTAGGCGGATTACCGGAACTACTCTTCTTATTTCTTCTTCTATAGAAATCTGGGTATAATCCGGTCTTGTAGACTCTCCCCCTACGTCAATAATGGACGCCCCCTCTTTTATCATTTTTTCTACCTGGCACATGGCCGCTTCTAAATGCGTATAATGCCCTCCATCTGAAAAAGAGTCCGGCGTAACATTTAAAATTCCCATAATATAGGTTTTCCCATTTCGCAAAAAAGAATGTTTTCCAATCTTTATCTCATCCTGCATCGATGTATTCTCCCTTTTGTGTGATTATCATTTTTTTACCTATCTTAGCAGCTGTAAAAACTTATTCTGCATGGCTTCGTTTTCTTTAAAACAGCCAAGAGCAGCATAACTGATGGTTTGACTTCCCGGTTTTTTTATCCCACGCATAGTCATACACATATGCTCCGCTTCTATCATAACCATAACACCCTTAGGCTGCAGAAAGCACATAATATCATTTGCAATGTCAAAGGTCATTTGTTCTTGAATCTGGGCTCTTCTTGCATAAACTTCCACACATCTTGCAAGTTTACTTAATCCCACCACTTTTCCATCTGGAACATAGGCAATGTGAACCTTACCATAAAATGGAAGGAAATGATGTTCACAGACAGAATAGAAAGAAATATCTTTTTCCAATACCATTTCGTTATTTTTAGCCGTAAATGTTTTTTTCAAGGGTTCCTCTGCATTTTTTCCAATTCCGGAAAATAGTTCCTCGCACATGGCACTAATACGTTTTGGTGTCTCCACCAATCCTTCTCTGGTACTATCTTCTCCAATTCCCTCTAAAAATAAGGTGACTGCCTGTTGGATTTTTTGTTTGTCAATCATAAAATCTCTCCCTCTTGGTTTATTCCTTCCGATTCGAAAATATCTTTTGCAATTTGTTTTCCTTTTGGCGTATTGGCAATTCCTCCCATGGCCGTTTCCTTTAAGGGTAATGGAAGCATTTTCCCCACCTTATACATGGCATCTACTACCTGATCTGGAGGAATCACACTTTTCATTCCTGCCAGTGCCAGATCCGCACTTAAAAGACCATTTACTGCCTGGGAAGCATTTCTTTGTGCACAGGGTACCTGAACCAGTCCTGCAACGGGATCGCATACCAGTCCCATACAATTCATCAATGCAAAGGCAACGCTGTTCATAATCATCTCATTATCTCCCTGGGAAAGATAGGTGACCGCTGCTGCCGCCATTGCCGCTGCCACCCCACATTCTGCCTGACATCCACCTTCTGCCCCCGATACGGTTGCATTTTTCATAATAATGGCACCAATTCCCGAAGCCACCAAAAGTCCTTCTAAAACCATAGGTTCAGGTAACTTCTTTTCTTCCTCCAGTGTGATTAAAACCGCTGGCAGAATTCCACAGGCTCCTGCCGTTGGTGCTGCACAGATTTTTCCCATAGAGGCATTTACTTCACTGCAAGAAAGTGCTCTGGCCATTACTTTATTTATAAAGGTACCACAAACCGTATTTTCTTTCAATGTATATTCATACTGGTTTTTTGTAATCCCTGAAATTAAATTTCCTACGGTACTTCCTTCTTGGTATAAAGCTTTCGACGCCGCCTCTTTCATTACTTCATACCTTTTTTTTAATTCTTCCCAAATCCAACGTTCTTCTTTTTCCGTTACTCGGATTTCATTATCTAATACCAGTCGATAAATTGGAATATTTTTTTCTTTTGTAATATTAAGTATGTCCTTCATATTCTGGTACATTTTTTTCTCCTATTCTACATTCATCGCCTGCACACTTATAATATTTTCTATCTCTTTTAGCTTGTCTACTACATTCTTTGTAAGAAAACTGTCTGTCTCAATGGTACAGCAGGCATCTTCTCCCTTGGTCTTCCGGTTCAGCGTCATGACTCCAATGTTAATATCTTCTTCTGCCAGTACTTTTGTAATTTCACTGATGGTTCCTACACGGTCATAATGACGAATCAGCAGCGTACTTGCATGCATAGAAAGTTCGGTCTCAAATCCCTGAATCTTGCAAATTAAGATTTCTCCTCCTCCAATGGAGGCACCTACCACTTCTACCTTAACGCCATCTTCTAAGGTAAATGTAATAACAACCGTATTTTCATGTGCATTTTCAAGTTCGACTTCATAAAAATCATAGGTAATTCCAGACTCTCTGGCAATTTGAAATGCCTGCCTTAGTCTCTCATCATTTTCACGGATCCCAAGGGCTCCTGCAACCAGTGCAATATCGGTTCCATGTCCTTTGTAGGTCTTTGCAAAAGAGCCATGTAGGCCAAAGGAAACATGTGAAAATGGTTTGTCCAGCATCGTTCTTGCTGCATAAGAAAGTTTAGCCGCCCCCGCCGTATGAGAGCTGCTTGGGCCAATCATAACAGGGCCTAACACATTAAATATACTAAATTCCACTAAAATACCTTCTTTCCTTTCTTATAAAAAATACGCATACACTTCCTTTACATAAGACAGGGAACCATAGATTAAAATCACATCCTCCGGTTCTGCCATGTTTAGTCCAAGAGTCAGTGCCTTGTCCGTACTTTCTGCTGTCATCACATCTTTGGCATATTTTCTTACGCAGTTGGCAAGAATTTCTGCTTCCAGTCCCCGTTCCTGAGGTGGACGTATGGTAATGACCACATCGTCTTTATCTACCGTTTCCTTTACGATTTTTTCGTATTCCTTGTCTTTAAAAATACCCAAAATTCGTATTATTTTTTTCCCCTTAAAATAAAGTTTCTCGGATTTCTTTAAGGATATTGCCGCTTCTTCATTATGTGCACCGTCTACAATCACATAGGGTTCTTTATGAAGCAGAGAAAATCTTCCCTTCCATTCTGCATTTTTGATGCCATTTATTATATTCTCTCTTGTTATTTTATATCCGCCTTCCCTTAGCACCCCAGTAACTTCTATTGCAAGCTTTGCATTTTTTACCTGATTTTCTCCCAGCATCTTAGTTTCCAGTGTTAGTTCTTCCCCAAAAAAAGAATTCCTATCATGAAATTTTGTTCTTTCCAAACCATATTCTATCTGGTGCAAAGTAGAAATGTCGGCTTTGTATAAGGCAGCCTTCTGTTTTTTACAAACTTCCTCTATCACTTTCACCACTCTTGGGTCCTGGGGATAAGACACAACCTTCGTTCCTTTTTTTATAATTCCGGCTTTCTCCCAGGCTATTTTCTCCAGAGTATCTCCCAAAATAGCCATGTGGTCCATGCTAATGGAACAAAGTACCGCACAATCCACAGTCGTTACAATATTGGTTGCATCTAAACGTCCACCAAGTCCCACTTCTAAAACCACAATATCACAGGATTTTTCAAAAAACTCTAAAAATGCCACTGCTGTTTCTATTTCAAAAACCGTAGGGTGCTGCTGTCCATGAAAAATCATGGAGTCTACTGCCTTTTTAACTTTTTCAAGATGTCTGTTAAAATCCTTTTTTTCAATCCATACGCCATCCACCTGAATACATTCCAAATCATCAAATAAAATAGGAGATACATATCTTCCCACCTTATATCCTGCTTCTTTTAAAATGGCACTAATATAGGTGCAGGTAGAACCCTTTCCATTGGTACCTGCCACATGGACAAATCGAAGTTGTTCCTGTGGGTTTCCCAGCCGTTTCATCAATTCTTTTGTACTTTCAAGTCCAAGAATACTTCCAAGTGCTGAAGCTTCTTCTAGTAGTCCTTTTTCTTTTTTCATATACTAAATTCCATTTCTTTGGTTGATTTTCAAAAATATGTCCGTTATTTTTTCTTATAGAGGAAATATTCCCTGTAAATATTAGGTTAAATTCCATCACTACATAACTACCATGATTATAATAACACAAAATGTGTTTGACTTCAAAATGAATCATGTTAAAATGGTATATGTACTAAAATTTAATACCAATGAAGATGAGGACTATCATGACAAAGAAAACGGTTGAAAAAATCAGAACCTTCCTATTATTAACGCTTAGCACAATCATCATGGCACTTGGCGTGTATTTTTTTAAGTTTCCAAATAATTTCACCTTTGGCGGTGTTACCGGTATTGCGGTTATTATTGCAAAACTCTTTCGTTTTTCTGCAGGGGATTATACTTTTATTATGAATATGCTCTTACTTGGAATCGGTTTGGTTTTTCTTGGAAAACCTTTTGCTGTAAAAACAGCCTATACCAGTATTTTGCTTTCCGTAAGCATTTCTTTTTTTGAAAAAGTATTTCCTCTTACCCAGCCACTTACCAATGAACCATTTTTAGAATTGGTTTTTGCCATTGCTCTTCCGGCTCTTGGTTCTGCCGTTCTATTTAATATTGGTGCTTCCAGTGGAGGAACCGACGTTATTGCCATGCTCTTAAAGAAATACACCAGTTGTAACATCGGCAATGCCCTTTTACTTTCTGACATTTTAATTACAGCATTTTCCTTCTTTGTATTCGATGTAAAAACCGGCTTATTTTCCTGCCTTGGGTTGATAATTAAGTCCTTAATGGTTGACACCTTTATAGAGAATATTAATCTTTGTAAATATTTTAATGTTGTGTGTACCGAACCAGATTCCATCTGTAACTATATTGTAAATGATCTTCATCGCAGCGCAACGATTTGTGATGCTACCGGTGCTTTTACCGGCACTCATAAGAATATCGTATTTACCGTTCTCAATCGAACGGAAGCCATTAAGCTACGAACGTATATTCGAACGGTGGATCCCACTGCTTTTATTTTAATTACCAATACCAGTGAAATTATTGGAAAGGGATTTCATTCTATCTGAAAAACTACGTATAAAATAGAAATTCCATGGCAAACTAAAGATATGAAACGATGTTTGACAAGCAATTTTATTTTATGTGGTTTATGCGGATGGTGCTTTGAATGTTTCTGGACGGGACTTGGAGCAATACGAAAAAAGGAGGACAAACGATTGATTTGTAATACTTCCATCTGGATGTTTCCCATCTATGGATCTGCTGCACTGATTGAACCAATCAGTCACCTGCTAAAACCTTTTTCTTTTATTACCAGAGGTGTTGTTTATACTGCCTTTATTTTTTTAACCGAATTTTTTACCGGAAGCTGGCTTAGAAAGCGTGGTGCCTGTCCTTGGGATTACAGTGATTCCTCCTTAAATTATAAAGGATTGATTCGTCTTGACTATGCACCTCTTTGGTTTACCATGAGTCTTCTTTATGAAAAAATTCTATCCTTTTCCAAAAAAAAGAGATGAGAATAGACTTCCACTTATTCTCACCTCCTTTTTTTAAATTTGTTCATCAACAGAAAGACCTTTTAAGTCTTCTTCTAACATTTTCTGATCTCGAAGCATATTTTCTACTTCTCTTTGAATTTCTTCCTGTTTTGCAACTGTATTTTGGATTTCTCCGGTTGATTCTGCCGGCACTTTCTCCGCCTTGTCTAAGGTCGTATTTTTTAATGCCTTTTCTTTTTCTTCCTGTTTCTCTTTCTGTTCTTCTATCTTCTCTACATTTTCTTTCTGTTTTTCGTCCGCTTTTTCTTTGCCTTCTACCCTTAAGGCATCTATAAACTTTTCTCCTGCAGCTTCTGTAATGGCTTCTGCCTCTCTTTTTGATTTCACCATAGGGTTTGATTTTAATTGTTCCATTTTTACATTTGCAATTTCTTTATTAACACTTTTTTGTCCCTGAATCGCCGTGTTTGCTCTATCTTCCCATATTTTACGCATTTCATCCATTTCTTTGGACATTTCTTCATATTCTTCCGGACTTCCATTTTCCTTTAATGTTTCCTTTGCCTGGTCTATCCTTTCCATCTGTCCCTCTGCTTCTTTTGCCGCTATATCCAGTTCCTTAACATACTGCCTGGCAGATTCCTCACCTTCGTCCATTTTCATCATTCTTTCATGCGTATCCAAAAGTACTTTCATTGCTTTTTTTTGTGCCTGTATCTTTTTTAGGACTGCATCATCCTCCATGGTATTTAATTTTCCGGCATAAAGTGTAGAACCTTTTAACTGGCTCTCTTCTGTCTTTTCATTTTTCTTTTCCATGGATTTACTGGCCGTTCCAAACAATGCTTCTTTATCTGGCATTTTTACTATTTTCATAAGTCTCCTCTTTTCCTCATTTTTTTTATCTCTCTTATAGGTAGATATCGACATATTTTCTATTTTTATAATATTAATTTTTTTGCACTTAAAAAATCTCAAAGCACAGGAAACATACTTTGAGATTTTTATGTTAATTAATCAGTACCTTTTATTTTGCTAACAGGAACATAATTTCATTACTTCTTGCAATAAATTGTGTCATTGCCTCTGGCGCCAGTGGTCTTTGGCTGATTGCTGCTAAATCATATAATTGTTTACAGAATAATTCTATATTTTCTCCATCTTTATGCTGGAATACGTATTGAACCAATTGGTTGTTGGCGTTAAGTACCAGTGTTTCTCCACTTGGGCCAAACATACCCGGATCCATGCCATCCATTGCATACATTTTCATCATATCCTGCATTCTGCGACTTTCTTCAGAAAGTGTAATCATAGAGGATACTTTTTCATTTTTCAGTTTTTCTACTTTAAGAGTCAAATTATCCATACCAAGTGCTTTTTTAAACAGATCCGTTAACGTCTCGGTTTCTTCCTTTAATTCTTCTTCATTCAACTCTTCTTTAAAGTTTTCAGTGAGGTCTGCATCAATTCTTTGGAAATGAATGGTTTCATTGGTCTGCTCTAAATGTGTAATAAACGGTTGGTCAATGTTGTGGGTAAGAATTAAAGCATTCATGCCCTCTTCCTTAAACATATTGATATATTGGCTCTGCTGCTGCTCGTCGGTTATATAGTAAACCGTATCTTTTTTGGTTTCTTCCGTTTCTTCTTCGGAATCGGAATCCATTTCTTCTGCGTTCTGATTCTCCGAACTTTCCACTACTTCCGGCTGTTCTATTTCTTCTTTCTCTATTTCTTCTTTCTCTATTTCTTCTTGCTCTTCTTCCGGTTTTAACGCCTTTACATACTCTGGCAGCGTCATATACTTTTTATCTAAGTCTTTAAATATAATATAGTCTTTCATTTTTTCACAAAACTTATC
This sequence comes from Acetivibrio sp., assembly GCA_036658435.1. Taxonomy (GTDB): domain Bacteria; phylum Bacillota; class Clostridia; order Lachnospirales; family Lachnospiraceae; genus DIGJ01. The sequence continues at coordinate 17,647 of JAVXEO010000015.1, read as the reverse complement.
ATCTTTTAAGCAACCAAACTTAATGAATGGGCTAATATCATCCCAATATTTTTCGTAATTTTCACGATTTACCTTATACATACCGGATAATTTATCTGCTACTTTTTTGGTAATATAGTCTGAAATTTTCTTTACAAAACCATCATTTTGTAAAGCACTTCTAGATACATTCAGTGGTAAGTCCGGACAGTCAATGACACCTTTTAAAAGGAGTAAAAACTCAGGAATTACTTCTTTGATGTTATCCGCAATAAATACCTGATTATTATATAGCTTAATCGTTCCTTCAATACGGTCGTATTCTGTATTTAGCTTAGGGAAATACAAGATTCCCTTCAAATTAAATGGATAGTCCATGTTCAAATGAATCCAGAACAACGGTTCTTTATAATCATGGAATACCTTCCTGTAAAACTCTTTATATTCTTCATCCGTGCATTCGTTTGGATGTTTCGTCCAAAGTGGTGCTGTATCACTTAATGATACCGGGCGTTTATTAATTTTTGCTTTTTCTTTTTTTGGAGAAACTTCAACAATTTCCTTTTCTCCGGCTTCATTTTCTTTTTCTTCTGTTTTTGCTTCTTCTACAATGTGTTCAACGACCACATCTTCTTCACGTACCTCTGCAGCATCAATGGTTTCATATTCCTGCTCTGCATTTGCTTTGGAAAGGAAGATTTCGATTGGCATAAAAGAACAATATTTTTCAAGGATTTCTTTAACGCGGTATTCATTTGAAAACTCATAGGAATCTTCATTCAAATACAGGGTTATCTTAGTTCCAAATCCTTCTTTATCTCCTTCTTCCATTGCAAACGTGGTGCCACCTTCTGATTCCCAGTGAACCGGCTTTTCTCCATCTCTATAGGAAAGGGTGTCTATGGTAACCTTATCGGCAACCATAAATGCAGAATAAAATCCCAGACCAAAATGACCAATAATCTGTTCTTCATTTGCTTTATCTTTATACTTTTCCAGGAAATCAGCGGCACCTGAAAATGCAATCTGGTTGATGTACTCTTTTACTTCGTCTTCACTCATACCAATACCATTATCGATAAAAGTAAGGGTTTTTTCTTCTGGATTAACTTCTACCGCTATCTTAAATTTATGATCTTCCGGTATCGATGTTTCACCCATTACCTCTAATTTCTTTAACTTTGTAATTGCATCGCAACCATTGGATACTAACTCTCTTACAAAAATATCATGATCGGAATACAACCATTTCTTAATAATTGGAAAAATGTTTTCTGAATTAATTGACAAACTGCCTTGTTCTACTGCCATACAAATCACTCCTTAACCATATTGTTTTCTTTGATAATTTACATATTAATACCTGTCCTATAAATTGTCAAGACATTTTTAGCACTCGTTTTAAGTGAGTGCTAGTAATGGAATATGCTTTATAAAATTTCAAACACAATTTCATAGTGTTTGAGAAATTGCTTTAAGTTCCCATCCCATTCCTGTTCTAATGTTTTATTTAGTGTAAAGGTTTTCATTGAGGTGCCTGTAATTAAAGTAAGTTCCCCTTTTTCATACCGAAGATTTAAGAATAATCCATCTACATCCTCCATGGAAAAGCTGCTGCCCGCCCTTTCCACAATTTTCATCGTATTTTCTTTTGAAAGCTGAAATACCAGTTTCATGGACTGGGGTGATTTATTTCCCTTAATAATCTGATAAACCAACCCTTTTAATTCTCTCCAATTCGAATATTCCCGGTTGGAAATCAACTCTTTTTCTTCTTCCTCAAACCAGTTTTTATTCAGTCTTCCATTGATTTTATAAAAATTTGCAGTTTGGATTTCAATATCTGAAACCAGAAAATTATCAAAAACTTCCTGCAGCAAAAGCTGCCCCATAAAGGATTTTATCTCTACAATTTTAAATGCTGTCATTCTTCCACCATACTCGCCTTTTCTATTGTCTCTTTTTCCATTTTAACTGTTTTTATGGAAAATGCAACCATTCCCAATGAAACAATAAATAATGCCAGCAGTCCCACATAGGTATTGACAAATACTTCCGGTAGTAAAAATCCAACAAGACAGCCACTTAAGTTTACCGCCATATGTAAAATAATAGATTCTCTCACAGAACCATATTTATTGGCAACCCAGCCAAGAAGCAGACCAAGAAAGAACGCGTAAATTCCCTGTACCACATTCATATGATAAATACCAAAAAAAAGTGCCTGAAAAATATTTGCTGTTATAAATTTAATATGCTTTTTCATATAATTTTCCACAACACCTCGAAATACAAGTTCCTCTCCAATAGGTGCAATGACTACAATATAAAGCAGGGAAATTAAGCTGTTTCCCATTCCAAGAGATTGAACCAGCTGCTTATAGTTTTCCATAAGTTCCGGTGCCACCTTTAAGAAGGTTCCCAGTATGCTGTTTATAAAAAGCTGCAGCCCCATTCCCATAAAAGCCAGTACAAAAATGCGAGATACTTTTATTTTTTTATTAAATAAATTTTTTCCTTCTATTTTTCGCTGTTTTTTATAAATAAATCCAAATACCATAATCCAAACTAAGGTTCCTATTGCTGAAATAAGCAATAGATTTTCCGTATTTTGTACCATATTATTTAGAGATGCCGTAACTTCCTCTGTACCATTTTTTCCACTTATAATCTGGTATCCTGCATAGGCAATCAGTTGAAACATAGATACCATTTCTCTTAAAGCCATGGCTCCCACTACGATTAAGAAACCGGTTAAAATTTTCCCTGTTTTTTTCATATCATTACACCTTTCCCTTTGAGTCTTTCCCACAATGATCACTCTGCCTATCCACTTTTTTATAAAAGGAGTCTCCATGGAATCCTGGAAATAGTACCTTGTTTTTTTATACATTTTAAAGTACTATAGAAAAAAAGCATAGATAGGAGCAATTATGAATACTACAGAATCATTACTTTCTTTTATAGAAGATGCAACCTCCCCCTTTCATGTGGTAAAACAGAGCGCAGCCTTACTGGAAGAAGCCGGATTTTCCCCTCTGGCCTTTGATGAAACATGGTCCCTGACTCCGGGTGGCAAATATTACAGCCTCGTCCATGGAACCACTCTTTTTGCATTTAATATAGGAGCCCATGTAGGAAATGCCTACACTTTTCGCATTGCCTCTGCACATACCGATCATCCTTGTCTGCACATTAAACCAATTGCAGAATGCACGGAAAAAGATTATTTAAAATTAAATGTAGAAGTCTACGGAGGGATGACAAAAAATACCTGGCTGGACCGTCCCCTTTCCATTGCAGGAAACGTTGCTCTAAAAAGTGAGGATATTTTTCATCCAAAGACCGTTTTAGTTGATTTCAAGCGTCCTTTACTCACCATCCCCAATCTTGCCATTCATATGAATCGAGAATTAAATAAAGGGGTGGAGCTAAACAATCAAACGGATATGCTTCCTCTTCTTGGAATGTTAGATGAAACATTAAACAAAGAAAACTATTTTATATCCCTGCTTGCTGAGGAATTAAACGTTGAAAAGGAAGAGATTTTAGACTTTGATTTATTTATATACAATACAGAAAAGGGCTGCAGCCTGGGATTAAAAAATGACTTTATATCCGCACCACGTTTGGATAATTTAACCTCCGTTTTATCCTGTATCACCGGAATACAAGGTAACGTCAATCCAAATACGGTTTCTGTTATTGCGCTTTTTGATAATGAAGAAATCGGAAGCCGCTCCAAACAAGGCGCCGATTCTATTATCAGTAACCTTCTTTTGGAAAAAATTAATCAGGCACTTGGAAAAGAGCGTAATGATTTATACAATATTATACTAAAAAGCCACATGATCAGCGTTGATGTAGCACATGGCTTTCATCCAAATTATCCGTCTAAGAATGACCCTACCAATGTAACCCAGTTAAATAAAGGGGTTTCTATTAAATTAAACAGCAATCAGAAATATGCAACAGACAGTGAAGCCATTGGTGCCATTCAGCAGTTGTGTCATGCTTTTAAAATTCCTTATCAAAAGTTTGTGAATCGATCGGACATTGCCGGTGGCGGAACACTCGGTTCTATTTCTTCCTCCTGGCTTCCAATGAAAACTGTGGATTTGGGCATTCCCCTTCTTGCTATGCATTCTGCCAGAGAACTTATGGGTACCCAAGACCAGAATTCATTAAATCAACTTATAAAAGCCTTTTTTTCAGAATAAATTTAATAAAGGTGTAAAGTATTCTTTCCTGGGTATACTAACTTTTGTAGTAGTATTGGTAACCTGATTTCATGAAAAGGAGATTTTATAATGAATACAGAAACTACAGCATATCAAAAAGTTGCTCAAAAGTGCCAGGAATTTGCTCCCTGTGAAAAATGTGATTCCTGTTCTAATTCCAGTTCTGAAACAAACCCTGTTTCCTGTTTAAACTGTGAACATTTCAGTAGTACCCAGCACTGTAATCTTGACCTTTATGATAAAATCATCCGTGGTATTTAACAGAAGTAGAAGAAGGGACTATGTCCCTTTTTTTATGCAGAAATTCCACCATTCCTATCATTAGAAGAGCTAGAATCATCAAATATAGTGGAAGTAACCCAATGCTACAATATTGTGCCAACAGTCCAAATAAAGGCGGCATAAACGTAGAACCTACATAGGCACATGCCATCTGCATTCCCATAATTGCCTGGGAAAATTCTCTTCCAAAGTTATCCGGTGTTTCGTGAAGCAGCCCCGGATAAACGGGAGCACATCCCATTCCCATCAAAAAAAAGCCAATACACAAAATTACATTTCCCAGGGGAAAGAAAAGAGTGGCAATTCCCAGAATCAGGATTCCCTGTCCCAGGCGAATCATATACTTTTCCTTTACTTTTGTTGCCATAAATCCACCTAAAAAACGTCCCCCTGTAATTCCAAGATAAAAAAGTGCCATCCACTTTGCTGCCGTCTGTGCACGAATTCCTCTTTCCATTACCATATAGCTGCTGCCCCATAACCCCGCCGTGCTCTCCAGAGCACAATAAGCGAAAAATGCCATAAATGCCTGTTTTGAACCCGGTATCTTTAACATCTGTCTCAGTTTTAATGGTTCTATATTCTTTTTTTCTTCTAATTTTTCTTCTCCTGTTTTCCACAAAGGCAAGGTGAAAATAAGAATTCCGGTTAAAACAAGTTGCAGCATTCCAATCATTTGGTAACCTTTAGAAAAACTTTCTCCCCCGGTTAAAAAATATCCCATAATGTACGGTCCCATCGTTGCTCCGATTCCCCAAAAGCAGTGAAGCCAGTTCATATGTTTTGCTTTATAATGCAGGGCCACGAAATTATTTAATGCTGCATCCACAGAACCGGCACCCAATCCATAGGGAAGGGCCCAAAGGCAGAGAATTATGAAATTAGGTGCCGTTGCAAATCCAAACAGGGACAGCGCCGTCATACCAACACTAATGGCTGTAATTTTACCAGTTCCCAGTTTTTTTATAAAACGGTGGCTATATAAGCTGGATACAATCGTTCCTCCTGCAATTAGCATAGATATAACGCCTGCAAAGGATACCGGAACACCAAGCACCGTATACATGGAAGGCCATGCCGAACCTAGCAGGGAATCAGGCAGCCCCAGACTAATAAAGGCCAGATAGATCATAATCAGCAATATGGTTAACATTTATTTTCTCCCTGATAAATTATACTTTGAAACACAACAATTGTCCTTGCATTTACAAGGTAATCCCTTTGATTTTTCATATCTTTATCCGATAGTTTTTCCGATGTATCCCATTTTACCATCCACCTTTTTTCACTTGGAAGTCTTGGCAGGTCAAAAGAGTGTGCCTCCCAGTGCATATTAAAAGCAAGGTAAAAACTATTGTCTGTTTTCCCATCTGCTGTTTTTTTATATTCTCCATTTAACATAATTCCCAGCAAGCGGCTATAGTTTGATTCGTCCACATACCATGCCTTCGTTCCATGAAATGACAGATCCGGATAACCAGAGGACTGATAATCATTTCCCTTCAGCCCCTCTTCCAAATGCAAAATTGGATGTTCTTTACGAAAAGCAATGAGCTCTTTCACAAACTCATAAATTTCTTTGTTTTTTTGAATATCATTCCAATTTAACCAGGTAATTTTGTTGTCCTGACAGTAAGGGTTATTGTTTCCTTCCTGTGAGTTTCCGAATTCATCTCCTCCAAGAAGCAGTGGGGTTCCCTGGCTAAGATAGAGCATCAGCAGCGCATTCTTTATTTGTTTATTGCGCAGAGCCATCACTGACTTTCGTCGTGTCTTTCCTTCAACGCCACAGTTCCAGCTATAATTGTAATCCGTACCATCTTTTCCCTGTTCACCATTGTCTTCATTGTGTTTTATATCATAAGATACCATATCCATCAATGTAAAATTATTGGTATTGGCTATGTAATTTATCACCCCCATATTCTCCGGATTTTTTCTCCAGCCATACATAAAAGCGCTTACCTGGCCTTCATCACTTTTTAGATACTTTCTTGCCGTTACTAAGAATCCATCATTTAGTTCTGCAAGCTTACGGATTTTTCCCTTTTGACAGCTTCCTTCCTTCCAATAAGATGCCCATAGTTTCACACTTCCAATTAAGGGATCCTTTGCAATTATATCCACCAAAACCACATTTTCATTCATTCGAAATCCATCTATATGGTATTCCGTAATCCAAAAGCGTATACAGTCCATAATTAAAATAGGATTGGTCTCTTCCGGAAAGTACAAATCCATTATCACTTCCATTTGTGCCTTATGAAGTAATTTTATCATTTCTTTCATTTCGTTTTGCGGATTTTCTTTATTTCTTGCATAAGATGCTTTTGGTGTAAAATAAAAAGCATCCTTTCCATACCCCCAATAATTCAGCTTAATATCTTCCTTGGGCGCTGAAATTCGTTCATTAAATTCATAGCAGGGCATCAAAAACAATCCATTAATTCCTAGTTCCTGTAAATACGGAATTTTTTCGCAAATACCAGCAAACGTTCCTTTTGCCTCTACTTTGGAAGAAGAATGTTTTGTAAATCCTCTTACATGGAGCCGATAGGGAAATAGCTCCGAATAGGGTATTTTGAGTGGTTTTTCTCCTTCCCAGTCAAAGGGCTCTTCATATATTTTTCCTCTTAATACCGGGGGATTTTCTTGAATTCCCCAGTTTTCACGTCCGGAAATTGCTTTTGCATAGGGATCTATTTCTATTTTTCCATCCACCATATAAAGGTATTCATATCCCCGTAAGTCTTTCAGTTTTTCATGAATAAAGCAGACCGTAAAAACATCCCCTACTCTGTAATGATCTAATACCAGTATGGAGTCCGCTGCTTCTTCTCCTTGTTTAAATAAGTGAAGGCTGCATTTCTTGGCATCTTTACTATAAAATGAAAATTGTACCCCTTCCACCGTTTGGCTCACGCCTAACGGAAATGGATTTCCACATTTAATTTTTTGCATTTTCTTTCTCCATTTTTTCCGCCAAATCGTTCAGATAGACCCATTGATCCATTTTTTCTTCCAATTGCTGTTCCAATTCTTCTTTTTCTTTGGTCCATTCACTTAATTTTTCATAATTACTTGCTTCTTTCTGCATCTTTTCTTCTACTTCTTCTATTTTTTCTTCTAACGTTTGAATTCGTTCATCAATTTCATTAAAGTCCTTTTGCTCCTGATAGGAAAATTTAAGCTTTTTGTTTTTTACTTTTTCTGTCTTTACTTTTTCTTCTTTTCCGTTTTCCTCTATTTTAGAAGTAGAAAGCTGTGAATTTCGGTTTTCCATATAATCGCTGTAATTTCCTTCATATTGACGTATGGTTTCCTTTTCAAATGCAAAAATACGAGTAACCACCTTATCCAGAAAATAGCGGTCATGGGACACGGTAATTACGATTCCATCATAGTCTAAAAGATAGTCCTCTAAAATTGTTAAAGTCTGAATATCCAAATCGTTGGTTGGTTCATCCAAAATCAAAATATTAGGAGCTTCCATTAAAATCTTTAATAAATATAATCTTCTTTTTTCTCCACCGGATAACTTTGAAATCAGGGTGTGCTGCAGCGTACCATCAAACAAAAAGCGTTCACACATTTGAGAAGCCGTTGCTTCTCCCTCTGCTGTTTTTATATATTCTGCGGTCTCCCTAATATAGTCAAGAACTTTAAGATTTTCTTCCATATATTCATTTTCCTGTGAAAAATACCCTATTTTTACCGTTTCCCCTTTTATAATCTCACCGGAATCTGCCGGTTCTATTCCACATATGATTTTTAGAAGGGTAGATTTTCCACATCCATTATGTCCAATAATTCCAACTCGATCCCCTTTTAAAAGGATATAGGTAAAATTCTCAAATAATGTCTTTTCTCCATAGGCTTTGGATACTCCCGAAATTTCAATGGTTTTTTTTCCAAGGCGGGAAGACAGCGTATTTACTTCTACCGTTCCCTCTACTGAAATCTTATCACGATCTCTTAGTTCTTCAAATCGTTGGATATGTGCTTTTTGCTTGGTAGAACGAGCCCTGGCGCCTCGCTGCATCCACTCTAGGTCCTGGCGGTAAAGGCTCTTTTTCTTTCGTTCCGCAGCTTGTTCCATGTCTTCTCTCTGGGCTTTTAATTCCAAAAATCCCATATAATTTGCATTGTAATTGTACAGGTTTCCACCATCAATTTCTACAATTCGATTGGTTACCTTATCCAGAAAATACCGGTCATGGGTAACCATAATAAATGCACCCTTCCACTGTCTTAGATACTCTTCCAGCCATTCCGCCATTTCATTATCTAAATGATTGGTAGGTTCATCCAGCACCAGGATTTCTGCCGGTGTCAAAAGAGTCCGAACCAACGCTACTCGTTTTTTTTGTCCACCGGATAAAATCCCAAGAGAACTGTCCGTATCTTTAATTCCAAGTTTTTCAAGCATGGCTCTGGCCTGGCCTTCTATGTTCCAATGACTTTCTTCCGGGGTCTTTCCTTTTATAACATTTTGAAGAATGGTTAATTTCTCATCAAAAACAGGGCGTTGTGCTAAATATTCCACCCTTACCTTATTTCCTTTGATAATCGTTCCCTGATCCGGAACTTCTAATCCTGCAAGGAGTTTTAACAGTGTGGATTTACCGGTTCCATTGATACCGATTACACCAATTCGATCTCCTTCACTAATTCCCAACGTTACTTCTTTTAATAATATTTTATCGGTAAAGCTTTTGCTTACTTTTTCTGCTGTTAATAAATTCATATAGATTTATTCTTTCCTCCTGATTGCGTATCTTTCTTTTTTATTATAGCCAAAATCCTGTTCTAATACAAGGAAAAGCAAAAAAACACTTGCAAATTAAAGAATTTACGATAAAATAGGACTTGATGTTTATAAATAGAGCGAAATAATAAAAGATTTAGTATAGAAAGGACTTTACTATGATTCAAGCAAGTAACATTACTCTTCGTTTAGGAAAGAAGGCCTTATTTGAAGATGTTAACATTAAATTTACAGAGGGGAACTGCTATGGTTTAATTGGCGCAAATGGCGCCGGTAAATCCACTTTTCTTCGTATTCTTACCGGTGAATTAGAACAAACCAATGGTGATATTATCATTACTCCCGGGCAGCGTCTCTCCTTCTTAAGACAGGATCATTTTAAATTTGATGAATCCAGCGTACTAGATACCGTCATTATGGGAAACCAACGGCTTTATGAAATTATGAGAGAAAAAGAAATTATTTATGCAAAAGAAGATTTCACAGAAGCAGACGGTTTGAAAGCCAGTGAATTAGAAGGCGAATTTGCAACTTTAAATGGTTGGGAATCGGAATCGGATGCCTCTACACTTTTAAATGGCTTAGGTATTGAAACCGATTTACACAATACTTTAATGAAAGATCTCAATGGTTCTCAAAAAATTAAAGTTTTATTAGCACAGGCACTTTTTGGCAATCCAGATATTCTTCTTCTTGATGAGCCCACAAACCATTTAGATTTAGATGCCATCCGTTGGCTGGAAGAGTTTTTAATTAACTTTGACAATACCGTAATTGTGGTATCTCATGACCGTTATTTTTTAAATAAAGTATGTACTCATATTGCAGATATTGATTATGCAAAAATTCAGTTATATGCCGGAAATTATGATTTCTGGTATGAATCCAGCCAATTAATGGTAAAGCAGATGAAAGATGCCAACAAGAAAAAAGAAGAGAAGATGAAAGAATTACAGGATTTCATCCAGCGTTTTAGCGCAAATGCCTCCAAGTCCAAGCAGGCTACTTCTCGTAAAAAGGCTTTGGAAAAAATTGAACTGGACGATATTCGTCCATCCAGCCGTAAATATCCATACATTGATTTCCGTCCAAGCCGTGAAATCGGCAATGAAGTTTTAACGGTTACCAATCTTTCAAAAACAGTGGATGGTGTTAAAATATTAGATAATCTTTCTTTTATTATTGCACACGGTGATAAGGTGGCTTTTGTAGGGGCCGATACCCTGGCTACTACTACACTTTTCAAAATACTTTCCGGTGAAATGGAACCGGATGAAGGTTCTTATCGATGGGGTGTTACTACTTCACAGGCTTATTTTCCAAAGGACAATACCAAAGATTTCTCTGGAAGTGAAACCATTGTAGACTGGCTCATGCCCTACTCTCCTGAAAAAGATGTTACCTATGTACGTGGTTTTATGGGACGAATGCTTTTTGCCGGGGATGATGGTATGAAAAAAGTAAACATTCTATCTGGTGGTGAAAAAGTGCGTGTTATGCTGTCAAAAATGATGTTGATGGCTGCCAATGTTTTGATTATGGACGAACCAACCAATCATTTGGATATGGAATCCATTACCGCCCTCAATAATGGTATTTCAAAATATTCCGGTGTGGTACTCTTTACTTCACAAGATCACCAGTTTATCCAAACCATTGCTAACCGTATTATGGAGATTACTTCCGGTGGACTCATTGATAAGGTTTCTACCTATGACGAATACCTGGATAATGACGAATTGGCTCGTAAAAGACAGGTTCTTAACGTACAGTCTGAAGAAGACGATGACTAATTTCAGTACCCATTTCCCTATTACATAAAAAAAGAATCCTGCCTGCAGGATTCTTTTTTTTAACAGGTTATATCTCCACCCCCATGGGATTCTTCCGGAACATTTTTATTATTTTTCCGGTTCCTCATTGGAAAGTACTCGAATATGCACCTTGTCAATTCTATTTTTATCAATTTCTATTACGGTGTATACGACATTTTTTTCTGTAACGGACTCTCCCATTTTAGGAAGATGTTCTAAAAGTGAAATAATATGGCCGGCAATGGAGTCATAATCATCCGAATCTAAAGTAAGTCCTATCATTTCGTTTACTTCTTCTAAACGCGCCGTACCCTCTGCCAGATACTCATCTTGTCCTATTCTTTGTATTGGGTCCACTTCGTCTGTATCGTATTCATCACGAATTTCTCCAACAATTTCTTCCAATAAATCTTCCAATGTGATAAGTCCTGCTGTGGAGCCATATTCATCCAGTACAATTGCCATGGAAGAAGAGGCTTTTCGCAGTTCCATCATAAGTTCTGAAGTTTTCTGAAACTCATAGGTAAAGTAGGGTTCCCTCATTATGTCCTGTATTTGAAATTCTTCTTTGTCTTCTTTATAAAAGAATACATCTTTTAAATTTATAATTCCTACTATATTGTCCCGGGAATCTTCATAGACCGGAAGACGTGAGAATTTATTTTCTTCAAAGGCACTTACCAATTCGTCATAGGTAAAGTTCACATTTGCAAATTCCATATCAATATGTGGCACCATTACATCCTTTGCAAAGGAATCTCCAAAATCCACCACGTTTGTAATCATACGTCTTTCTTCGCTTTCAATAACGCCCTCTTCATGGCTGAAATCCACGATTGTACGCAGCTCATTTTCTGTAATTGCTGTGTTGCGCTTATTGGGATCCACACGTAATAGAATCATTAATCCCATAGCCATTTTATTAATAATAAAGATAATTGGTGTTAATATTTGCGTTAAAAAATAAACAGCCCCACCGTACATTAAAGAAAGCTTTTCTGAATGAATGGTTGCTAATGTTTTTGGTGTGATTTCACCAAAAATTAAAATCAATATAGTCACTACTCCTGTAGCCATACCCACTGCCACACTTGTGTTTTTTCCCATCTTTAATTCTTCACAAATGTGAATTGCCAACGTAGTTGCCATAGAAGAGGCCATAATATTTACGATGTTATTACCAATCAAAATAGCACTCAGCATTTTTGACGGTTTCTCAATCAGCTTACAAACCGTCTCCGCTTTCTTTTCACCATCCTCTGCCAGGCTCCGCATTCGAAGTTTGTTTACAGCCGTTAATGCCGTCTCCGCAGAAGAAAAAAAGGCAGATAATATAATTAATATAATTAATACAATAATCTGTCGTATGTCACTCGGGTCCAAATCATCATCTCCAATCTTTTATTTAGACACTATTTTATTTCGTTCTACAATTCGTGTCAAAGGAATCGTTATCAATTATTTTACAATAGGTGTAGTAATAATGTCAAGATATGAACGAAATATGAATAAAGTTTTAATTCTTTTTTTATTTTTACTTTTCTATTGCAGAAATAGAAACTTCGTAGTAGAATCACCATTGTAGGCATAAAATCCTAATTGGAGGTATTTACGTTGAGAAAGAAATCACATATTTCAGTTGCAAAGTACTTATTAAACAGTAATGGAATGGAATACTTAAATGATCACAAAAAATCTTTCTATATTGGAAGCATTCTACCAGACTGTGTACCCTCTTTTATAACAAGACGACACTGTATTGAAGATACGATTGAAATATTAAAAAAAGAAATTGACAAGATCACAATCGACTATGACATAAATAAAGGGCTGACGCCTTACTTTTGCCGGCATTTGGGTGTTATTACACACTACGTAGCTGACTACTTCACTTTTCCACATAACTCTATTTATCCCGGAAATATTAAGGATCATTGTGCATATGAAGAAGATCTAAAGCATGCCATGCGTGCCTATGTAAAATCCGATGAATCCCAGAGAATCCGCGAAAGAAATGGGCTCTTCAAAGATTCTGATGAAATCATTGCCTTTATCCATAGTGTACATGAAGAGTATCTGCAGTTAATCATCCAGGTGAAGTTAGATTGTATGTATATTGTAGAACTTTGCCACAAGGTAGTTGATGCTATCTTACAGTTATTTGAACTGGAGCTTCACAAGTATAACAGTCTTGCAGTGGCCTTTTAAAGGACATAAAACAACAAAAACGCCGAGATGGGATATTTTCTCATCCTGGCGTTTTTTATTTTGTGGTGTTCCACTCTTTTCCCTATTTAAAAAAGTAAATCAGATTTTTTATTTAATAATCTGGCTCCGCTCACAATAACAGAAATACCTGCCGCAATTCCTGCCACGATAATAATGATTCCCACAACAAGGTTGGTTGTTCCCACTGACTTCATTGTAGAATAAACCTTTTCCCCCATATTTAGCCTCCTTTTACTCTTTTACACCATACTGCTCATAATAAGCTTCGATTGCTTTCTTTAAAGTATCATCAATTATGATATTTCCATTATACTCTTTATTATATAAATGTTCTACCACTTCTTCCATAGTTACAATGGCTGTTGTTTCAATCTTGTATTTTTCCTTAATCTCCTGTAATGCGCTCTTTTCACCCTGTCCTCTTTCCATGCGGTCCACGGACACTACAAGCCCCAATATTTCTACCTTCCCTTGTGCGTTCACAATAGGAAGTGTTTCTTGCATAGAAGTACCTGCCGTGGTCACATCTTCAATAATAACAACCTTATCTCCGTCTGTAATGGGACTTCCCAAAAGAATTCCCGTATCACCATGATCTTTTACTTCTTTTCGGTTGGAGCAATATTTAACTTCTTGATCATACAATTCACTAATTGCCATGGACGTAGCTACACTAAGAGGAATTCCTTTATATGCCGGTCCAAATAACACATCAAAATCGGTTCCATATTTTTTTTGAATTGCTTTTGCATAATATGCACCCAGTTTTCGTAATTGGGCACCGGTACGGTAAAAACCTGTATTTACAAAAAACGGGGTCTTTCTTCCACTTTTTGTCATGAAATCTCCAAATTTAAGTACCTGGCAGTCTACCATAAACTCTATAAACTCTTTTTTGTATTCTTCCATCTTTTTGTCCTCCGTATTCTTTTTTTTACTATTTTACACATCCGATCAAATCTTTTATATCCGATATCTGATTTTCCATCATAAAACATCGAATGCCTTCTATTACCTTAATCGTTGCTGCCGGATTGGTAAAGTTGGCAGTTCCTATTGCAATTCCTGTTGCTCCCGCCATAATAAATTCCAAAGCGTCCTCTGCCGTCATTATTCCACCCATTCCAATAATAGGGAGAGAAACGGCATTTGCAGCCTGATAAACCATGCGAAGGGCAATTGGCTTAATTGCAGGTCCGGAAAGGCCTCCTGTTTTGTTTGCAAGTGCAAAGGATCTTTTGTGAATATCAATCTTCATCCCGGTTAACGTATTAATCAATGAAATGGCATCCGCTCCCCCTGCTTCCGCTGCTTTTGCAGTGTCACAAATGTTTGTTACATTTGGACTTAACTTCATTATTATTGGCTGTTTCGCACGTTTTTTTAATTCTTTTGTAATCTTTTCTACGGCCTTTGGGTCTTGTCCAAAAGCAATCCCACCTTCTTTTACATTGGGACAGGAGATATTAATTTCCAATAAATCCACCGACTCTTCTGCCAGTCTTTCCACAACCTCACAGTACTCTTCCGTTGTTTTTCCACAAACATTTACAATTATCTTTGTATCGTACTTTTTTAAGAATGGGAGGTCTCTCTTAATCAATACTTCCATTCCCGGATTTTGAAGTCCTACCGCATTTAGCATTCCACCATAGGTTTCTGCAATTCTTGGTACCGGATTACCCGGCCATGGAATGGCAGCAACTCCCTTGGTTACGATTCCTCCCAATTGATTTAAGTCTACAAATTCACTGTATTCTTCCCCCGAGCCGAAGGTTCCAGAAGCCGTCATTACCGGATTCTTAAGTTCGACACCGGCAATCTTTACTGCTAAATTTACCATGTTTCCCTCTTCCTTTCCGTATCTTCTATCTAAAGTTCAATTTCATCTGCATAAAAAACCGGTCCATCTTTACATATCCGCTTATTATTTACATTGCTATGAGGATCTCGCTCCTTGGATTGGCATACACAGGCAAGACAGGCTCCAATCCCGCAAGCCATTTTTTCTTCCATGGAAATCTGTGCTTTAATCCCGTTCTCGGAAGCGTAGGCTTTGATTCCACGGAGCATTGGTGTTGGGCCACAGGAAAATATTAAATCTCCATTTAATTTGTTTTCTTTCATGGCATCCACTACATTTCCCTTTGTTCCATGACTTCCATCTTCGGTTGCTATATATACTTTTCCTAACAATTCAAACTCTTCCTTTAAAAACAAATCACCGTTCCGATAACCCAATACCATTTGTTTTTCACAGGTAAGTTCTTTTGCAAGCTGAAGCAGGGGTGGAATTCCAATTCCCCCTCCTACTAGAATAACCTTGCTTCCTTCTTTTGTGAATCCATTTCCCAAAGGACCCATCACTTCTATTTTGTCTCCTACTTTATAAGTTGAAAATTCTTCCGTTCCTTTTCCTGCAATTCGAAATACAAGACGCAGCCATCCTTTTTCTTTATCCACTTCACAGATACTGATTGGCCTTGGAAGAATCCGGCTGCCATCCTTACAGTAAAGAGAAAGAAACTGGCCGGCTTTTGCATCTTCTGCAATCATAGGGCTCTGTATCCACATATCTACAATATCCGTTGTAAGGTTGGAAATCTTTTTAATTTCCACCTGAAATTTCTGCTTTTTTTCCATCCCTGGCCTCCTTGCTTTTTATTTATAATACAATGGCATTCAATATGTCTTCTCTCATGTCGATAACGGCTTGTCTGGAAGCATCTGCATAAGCCCTTTCTCCAAATTTTGCATATTGATCCAATCGATAGGCTGCTATAATTCCTCTGGATGAGTTCACAATTGCCCCCAGTCCATCTTTATTAAAATAGGGAGCTAAATCTGCGGCTTTTCCTCCCTGTGCACCATATCCCGGTACTAAAATATACTGCTTTGGCATAATTGCCCGGAGCGTTTTACCCATTTCCGGATAAGTTGCACCAATTACGCAGCCTACATAGCTGTACGCTTCTCCCATACAACCTTCGCCCCACTCTGCTACCTTTTCAGCAACGATCTCATAAAGAGGTCTTCCGTCTATAAGGCGATCCTGAAATTCTCCACTGGAAGGATTGGATGTTTTTACCAATACAAAAATACCTTTTTTTTCTTTTTTACACTCCTCTATAAAAGGTTGAATTCCATCACTTCCTAAATAGGGATTTACCGTGATAAAATCCTCGTTAAAACCGGAAAACGTATTATTTCCTACCTGTATTTTTCCCAGATGAGCCGTTGCATAAGCCGCTGATGTAGAACCAATATCTCCACGTTTTACATCTCCTATTACAACCAGGTTCTTCTCTTTACAATAATCTACTGTCTTTTTAAATGCAATCATTCCCGGAATTCCAAACTGTTCATACATAGCAATCTGTGGTTTTACTGCAGGAATTATATCATATATGGCATCCACGATTCCTTTGTTATACTGCCAGATTGCCTCTGCAGCTCCCTCTAAAGTCTCACCAAATTCTTCATATGCGCTTTCCTTTATATACGTTGGAATATAAGATAGCATAGGGTCTAATCCCACTACAATCGGTGCTTTGGTATCTTCTATCTGCTTTATTAATTTATTAATCATTTTCTCCTCCATAAACAATCCGACCATCGACTATGGTCATTCGAATTTTACCGGTTACTTTTCTTTTATCAAAAGGGGTATTTTTTCCTTTCGATACAAAATCTTGTGCACAAATCTCATATTCCATATTAGGATCCACAATTACAATGTCTGCAGCATAACCTGGTTTTAAACTTCCTTTTTCAATACCAAGAATTTTTGCCGGATAATAACTTAAGCAGGCTGCCATTTGCAAGGGTGTTAAGTATCCTTTTTTTACAAGTTCCGTCATGGTAATTGAAAATGCAGTCTCCAGTCCAACGATTCCAAAAGGAGCCTCTTTTATAGATTTTTCTTTTTCTTCCTTGCTATGAGGGGCATGGTCGGTAGCAATGGCTGTCATAATTCCTTCTTTAAGTCCCATTTTCAAGGCTTCTACATCTTCTTTGCTTCGAAGGGGTGGATTCATCTTATAATTCCCGTTGTCTCCCGGAATATCTTCTTCAGACATAGCAAAATGATGAGGACAAACCTCACCACTCACATCCAGTCCTTGTTCTTTTGCCCATCGTATCAGATTTACACTGTCTTTGGTAGAACAGTGGCAAAGATGGAGTCTTGCTCCCGTATCTTTTGCCAAAAGAATGTCTCTGGCAACAATAACATCTTCCACGGCATTGCTGATTCCGGGAATTCCAAGCTCCTTTGCCTTTGCTCCCTGATTCATGGCTCCTTTTCCTACCATATTTTTATCTTCGCAATGTGC
>JAVXEO010000014.1:0-35572 GCA_036658435.1 Acetivibrio sp. | reverse complement strand
ACAATAATTACAATAATAATGGAACAGGAGGAGCCCGTCCATACAACAATAACAATACCAATGGAACGGGAGGAGCTCGTCCATACAACAATAATAGACCTGGTGGCCAGGGACAAAATGGTGGAGGATTTGCAAAACAGCGTGCAGATTTTGATAAACCTATGTTTGAGACAACAAAGCCATTGGAAAAAACACCACAAAGAAAGAACGATAAAAGCAAAAAAAATAACTATTCAAATAGAAACAGCCGTTATAGAGACAATGATATTAATTCTCTGCTTCCTAAAAAAGATCCCAACAGAAAAGGCGCATTTATTAAGCCACAGCCAATTATAGTAGAACCGGAAACGGATGGCATCAAAACCGTTATAATACCCGAAATTCTTACAATTCGTGATTTGGCGGATAAAATGAAACAACCCGCAGCGGGCATTGTAAAAAAATTGTTTTTACAAGGAAAAATGTATTCTATTAATCAGGAAGTTACCTTTGAAGAAGCGGAAGAAATTGCACTGGATTACAACTGTATCGTAGAACTAGAGGAAAAAGTAGATGTCATTGAAGAAATCTTAAAAGAAGATGAAGAAGACGAAGCAGAAATGACGAAACGTCCACCTGTAGTTTGTGTTATGGGGCATGTCGATCATGGTAAAACTTCCCTTTTGGATGCCATTCGTGAGACTCGTGTAACAGAAAAAGAAGCGGGTGGTATTACACAGCATATTGGTGCCTATATGGTAAATGCCGGTGGAGAAAAAATTACATTTTTGGATACTCCGGGACATGAAGCGTTTACTTCTATGCGTATGCGTGGTGCTAAATCTACGGATATTGCAATTTTAGTGGTTGCTGCAGATGATGGTGTTATGCCACAAACGGTAGAAGCTATTAACCATGCAAAAGCTGCCGAGGTTGAAATTATTGTTGCCATTAATAAAATTGATAAACCAGGTGCTAATATTGAACGTGTAAAACAGGAATTAGCAGAACAAGAGCTGATTGCAGAAGATTGGGGCGGAAGCACAGTATTTGTTCCGGTATCTGCAAAAACACATGAAGGAATTGACCAATTACTGGAAATGATTATTTTGACTTCAGAAGTACTGGAATTAAAAGCAAATCCAGAGCGTCTGGCAAGGGGTATCGTAATTGAAGCCCAGTTGGACAAAGGAAGAGGACCGGTTGCTACCATTTTAGTTCAAAAAGGTACGCTTAAAGTAGGAGATTCTATTGTTATAGGAGCTTCTTATGGTAAAGTTCGTGCGATGATGGATGATAAGGGAAGAAGAGTAAAAGAAGCTTTACCTTCTACGCCTGTAGAAATCCTTGGATTAAACGAAGTTCCCAATGCCGGAGAAGTATTTATGGCAACAGAAAATGATAAAGAAGCGCGTGGAATTGCAGATGCTTATATTAAACAGGGAAGAGAAAAACTCCTGGCCGATACAAAAGCAAAACTTTCTTTAGATGGTTTGTTCTCTCAAATTCAGGCAGGAAATGTGAAGGAACTTAATTTGATTGTTAAAGCAGATGTTCAAGGTTCTGTGGAAGCAGTAAAACAAAGTTTGGTAAAATTAAGTAATGAAGAAGTTGCGATTCGTATTATTCATGGAGCCGTTGGTGCAGTTAATGAATCCGATGTGACTCTGGCAAGTGCTTCCAATGCTATTATTATTGCTTTTAATGTAAGACCAGATCCTACGGCAAAAGAAATAGCGGAAAGAGAAAAAGTTGATTTAAGACTGTATAAGGTTATTTATAATGCAATAGAGGATATTGAAGCCGCTATGAAAGGTATGCTTGATCCTATATTTGAAGAAAAAATCATTGCACATGCAGAAATTCGCCAGGTATTTAAGGCATCTAAAGTGGGAAATATTGCCGGTTCCTATGTACTGGATGGTAAGATTGTAAGAGACTCTAAAGTAAGAGTTACACGAGATGGAAAACTGATTTTTGAAGGTGAACTGGCTTCTTTAAAACGATTCAAAGATGATGTAAAAGAAGTTGCTGCCGGATATGAATGTGGTCTTGTATTTGAAAAGTTTGATGCTGTTCAAGAAGAAGATAAAGTAGAAGTTTATATAATGCAGGAAGTGCCAAGATAGATAGAAAGAAGGGATTTGCATGCGTAAAAATAGTATAAAGAATACTCGGATCAATGGAGAAGTGCAAAAAGAACTGAGTCAATTAATTTCACAGGAAATTAAAGATCCAAGGATTGACCCAATGACTTCGGTTGTAGCCGTAGAAGTAGCACCTGATTTAAAACATGCAAAGGTCTATATTAGTGTGCTGGGTGATGAAGAATCCAGAAAGAACACCTATGAAGGACTTAAAAGTGCCGCTCCGTTTATTAGAAGCCAATTGGCAAAGACCGTAAATTTAAGAAATACACCGGAACTTACTTTTATTATGGATCAATCCATTGAATACGGAGTCAATATGTCAAAATTAATTGATGACGTAAATAGTAAGGATAAAGAAAGAGAAAGGCTGGAGGATACCAATGAATGATCTAATTCAACAAATAGAATCAGCAAATTCAATTGGAATATCTGGACATATAAGACCGGACGGGGACTGCGTTGGTTCCTGTCTGGGATTATATAATTATGTGAAAGAAAACTATTCGGAAAAAAGGATTGCAATTTACTTGGATTCTTTTTCCGAATCTTTTTCGTTCCTTTCCTATGCTTGTGAGATAAAAAAAGCAGAAAAGTCAGAGAGTTCATATGATTTGTTTATTTCCTTGGATTGTGGGTCTTTGGATCGCTTAGGAGATGCACAACCACTCTTTTTGAATGCTCACAAGAATATAGTAATAGACCATCACATCAGCAATACGGCTTTTGGAATGAAAAACATTGTAAAAGCTGAAAAAAGTTCTACTTGTGAGGTGGTATATGGACTATTGGATAAGAATAAAATTTCCAAAAATACCGCAGAAGCCTTATATATGGGAATTGTTCACGATACCGGTGGTTTTAAACACTCTAATACTTCAAAAGAGACCATGGAAATTGCAGGAAATTTAATGGAAAAAGGAATTCCATTTTCAAAGATTATAGATGAAACTTTTTTTCAAAAAACGTATTTACAAAACCAGATTTTAGGAAGATGTCTTTTGGAGAGTTTCTTTCTGTTAAATGGTAAAGTAATTGCTTCTTGCGTAGAAGAAAGAATCTTGAAATTTTATGGTGCAGAGCCAAAAGATTTAGATGGGGTAATAGACCAGCTTCGTATTACAAAAGGGGTAGAGGTTGCCGTACTTGCTTACGAAATCAATCCCGGAGAATTTAAGATTAGTCTGCGTTCCAATGGAAAGGTTGATGTAAACAGAATTGCTGTTTATTTTGGCGGCGGGGGACATATAAAAGCAGCCGGCTGTTCTTTAAAAGGCTCTTACCGTGATGCAATTACAAATATTACAGGGCATATTGAAAGCCAGTTAAAAACATTAGAATTATGAGGATACCCCAATGGATGGAGTCATTAATATATACAAAGAAAAAGGGTTTACTTCACATGATGTTGTAGCTAAACTTAGAGGAATTTTAAAGCAAAAGAAAATTGGACATACCGGTACCCTAGATCCGGATGCAGAAGGTGTTTTACCGGTCTGTCTGGGTAATGGAACCAAATTATGTGATTTACTAACAGATAAGGACAAAACCTACATTGCGGTTTTAAAGCTTGGGATTACTACAGATACACAGGATATGACGGGAACTATACTTACAGAAAAAAGCGTTTTCTGGAAGGAAGAACAAATTAGGGAGACCATTGCTTCCTTTGTTGGAGAATATGATCAGATTCCACCTATGTATTCTGCATTAAAAGTGAATGGAAAAAAGCTTTATGAATTAGCAAGAGAAGGAAAAGAGATTGAAAGAAAATCAAGAAGAGTACAGATTTTTCATATTGATATCTTAGAAATGGATGACTTAAATCATGAAGTCCGTATGGAAGTTTCCTGTTCAAAAGGCACTTATATTCGTACACTATGTTACGATATAGGAGAAGCTCTGCTAACTGGGGGAACAATGAAATCACTTCTTAGAACCAAAGTTGAGCGTTTTTCTCTTTCAGAAAGTAAAAGGCTTTCTGAAGTGGAAAAAGCGGTAAAAGATGGAACCATAGCCTCGCTTTTGATACCGGTTGCGGATATGTTTCCGCAATATGCAGATTTTTATGTTAAGGATGAAAAAGATCGTTTTTTGTACAATGGAAACATGTTGTCTATGGAAGATGGAAATCTGGAACATTCGGAGAATTTGAAGAAATTTAGTGAAATTGTTCGAATCTATGATTCGAAGAGGGTATTTAAAGGGTTATATGCAATAACCGAAGATAAAAAAAGTTTAAAACCTTATAAAATGTTTTTGTAGGAGAGAAAAAACTTGAGGTACATTGATTATAGTGATTTGAAATTGGAAAAAAGTGCAGTTTGTCTTGGAAAATTTGATGGTTTACACATTGGACATCGTCAGCTAATTCAGTATGGAATTTCTATGAAAAAAGAGGGATACCGGTCCGTTGTTTTTTCTTTCTTAATGAATCCAAGATTACTGAAAAATACAGGAGATTTTAGTCTGATTTATACGGAAGAAGAAAAAAAAGATATCTTAGAACGTGCAGGTGTAGATGTTTTAATTTCCTATCCCTTTGATGTGGAAATGTTTTCTATGGAGCCGGAATGTTTTATTGAAGAAATTTTAGTGGATAAATTAGATGCGAAAGTGGTCATTGTAGGAAGTGATTTTCGCTTTGGACACAACCGAAGAGGAAATGTGGAATTGTTGGTTAAACTTTCTGAAAAATACGGATATCGGGTGAAAATATTTGAACAAGTGATGTATAAAGATGAAATAGTCAGCAGTACACGAATTCGGGACTGCATAAAAAAGGGAGATATAGAAGAGGCAAATCATATGCTCAGTGAACCCTATTGTGTAATTGGTGAGGTACTCCATGGAAGAAAAATCGGAAGAACCTTAGGAATGCCAACAACCAATATTATTCCGGAGGAAGTGAAATTACTGCCGCCAAATGGGGTGTATGCTTCGAAAACGTGGCTAGACGGAAAAGAATTTGCCGGAATATCCAATGTGGGTGTAAAACCAACCGTGGGCGCGGAAGAAAAACGCTTAATTGAAACCTTTATTTTTGATTATTCCGGCGACTTATATGGAAAGCGTTTGAAGGTTGACTTATATGTATTTGAACGTCCTGAGAAAAAATTTAATTCCTTGGAGGAATTAAAAATAAGAATGGAAAAAGATACTACTTTTGGAAAACAGTATTTCTCCCATCCGGGATAAATAATAAGCTAGGATAAATAATAATCTAGGACAAACACCGATCTACCAGAAGCTGAATTCCATTTACAATATCTTTCTCCGACAGGTTTGCATAACCAAAAAGAAAAGTAGGACTATAGTCTTTTGGAATTTCTAAAAAATGTTCTTTTAAACCATAGATATGAATGCGGTGGGCAGAAGCTTTCTCAATGAGAGATTCCTCTGTCTGGCCGTTTTTTATTTTTACAATAAGGTGCATTCCAGCATTTTCACCACTGATTTCAATGGGAAGATGATAAGACTGAAGGGCATTTAACAGCACATCATGCTTATTTTTATAGATTTTCCGCATGCGATTTAGATGACGTTCAAAGTATCCTTCGTCAAGAAATTCTGTTAAAATTGACTGGTCAATTCTTGAAACGGTAGAAGAAAAATAAGAAAAGCTTTTTTGATATTTTGAAAGGAGCGACTCCGGCAAAACCATGTATCCAACTCGAATAGCAGGAGCAATTGCCCTGGAAAAAGTTCCAATATAGATAACATTATCATTGGTGGCGATTCCTTGCAAAGAAGGAATGGGCTTTCCTTTATAGCGAAATTCACTGTCATGGTCATCTTCGATGATATATCGGTCCTTAAATTCATTTGCCCAGTTTAATAAGTCAATGCGTCTTTTAATGGGCATAACAATTCCCAAGGGATATTGATGAGAAGGCGTGACATAGGCAATGTTGCAGTTACTTTGACGAAGAATAGAAACGGACATTCCCTGATGATCCAAGGGAATGGGAAGGGTTTTCATATGATAGCTGTTAAAAATACGATTGGCACGCTGATAGGCTGGATTTTCCATGGCAATGGTATGCTCAGGACCTAAAATAGTTACCAAAAGCTGCAGCAGATAATCAACACCGGCACCCACAATAAGCTGATCTTCCCTACAGTTTACCCCTCGGGATTGGTGGAGATACTTTGTAATGGCATGGCGAAGGGGAAAGTCTCCCTGGTTATCCCCAAGTAAAAAAAGCTTGGCATTGTCCTGAAGACAGTTTTTCGAAAGCTGGTACCAGGTATGATAGGGAAAGTGACTTAAATCAACGGAAAAGGGTGAGAAATCATAACGATAAGGAGAGGCTTCCTCCCTTTTATCCGGTGCCTTTTTATTCAGGGTCTCCTTATCCGAAAAAAGAGAAGACCCTAGAGGACGGATGGTAGACAATTCATTTACAAAATATCCTCTTTTAGGAGAAGATTCAACATATCCTTCGGATAATAATTGGGAATATGCCATATCTACCGTATTGCGGCTGATGGATAAATTAGTTGCAAGACTTCGAGTGGAAGGAAGCTTCGTTTGATAAGGCAGATTTCCATTTTTTATTTCATTTTTTATATAAAAATAAATTTGCTCATAAAGTGCATATTTAGAATTTGTATCAAGTGGCATGGTTAGCATAATGTTTTCCTCCTAAAGACAGAATACCAGATTCGACAATTCTTTACAATACCTTACAAAAAGATTACAAAAATTACAAAAAATTAAAATAAGGCTTGTAAGTTTATCCTGAATATATTACAGTTATATAAGGCAAGAGATGTTCTCTTGCTATGGTTATGTTTTGACTAGTTTTGAAAACAAAGGAGATAATATCATGGGAATGGAAGTTATTCTTGGTCTCATAGGTGGTCTTGGGCTATTCTTGTATGGAATGAAGCTCATGGGCGATGGCTTACAAAAAGTGGCCGGAGCAAAGATGAGAAGTATTCTTGAAAAGTTAACAAAAAATCGTTTTATTGGAATGATGGTAGGACTTTTATTTACAGCAGTTATCCAGTCCTCTAGTGCGACTACCGTATTGGTCGTAAGTTTTGTAGATGCCGGTCTTATGAAGTTAAGCCAGGCTGCAGGTGTTATATTGGGAGCCAATATTGGTACAACTATAACAGGACAGCTGATTGCCCTCAATCTTTCCGCCATTGCACCTGTATTTATTATGGCAGGGGTTGTCATGGTTATGTTTGTAAAGAAACCATCTTGGAAGAAGATGGGAGAGGTGGTGCTGGGATTTGGAGTCTTATTCTTTGGAATGAGTACGATGTCCTCCTCTATTTCTATTGTAAAGGATACACCCTATGTTATTAATTTAATGTCGTCTCTGGAAAGTCCGATGCTGGCACTTTTGGTGGGATTTTTGGTAACTGCCGTTATGCAGAGTTCTTCTGCAACCGTTGGTATTGTTATTGTCTTGGCATCACAGGGATTGTTACCATTGGGAATTTGTTTCTATTTGATTATGGGATGCAACGTTGGTTCTTGCGTATCGGCATTGTTAGCAAGTCTTGGTGGAAAGAAGATGGCAAAACGTGCTGCGCTGATTCATTTTCTTATAAATATTTTTGGAACAACGGCCCTTGTATTAATTCTTGCCTTCTTTAAAGACAACATCATATACCTGATTCAAGGACTTACAAGTGGAATAGTCGATCCAAGTATCAGAATGGCAAGAGATGTAGCCAATGCGCATACTATATTTAAGATTGTTGAAGTGATTTTATTATTCCCATTTGCAGGTTTGGTAGCAAAACTTACTTATCTCATTATTCCGGGAGATGAGGAGATGGTAGATGAGAGACATCTTCAGTTTATTGGGGAACATTCCGTATATTCTCCAACGGCTGCAGTACCACAGACCATTTGTGAAATAGAACGTATGGGACATCTTGCTTTTGAAAATTTAGATCGTGCCATGGAAGCACTGTTAACAAAAAATGATGAAAATCTGGATTCTGTGTACCAAAGGGAAGCGACGATAGATTATATGAATACAGAGATTATTAATTATCTCTTAAAAATCAATCAGCTGTCGCTGCCTGTATCTGACCGTGTTATGATTGGTGGATTATTCCATGTGGTCAGTGACATTGAACGTATTGGTGATCATGCGGAAAACATAGCAGACTATACAAAAACCATGATTGACCAGAATCTGAATTTTAGCGAGGAAGCAGTAAAAGAGCTTGCAGAAATGTACCAAATGAACAAACATCTTTTAGAACTCTCTATGGAAATGTTTGCTAAGAGAAGTGAACAACACTTACAGGAAATTATGAAATTAGAAAATAACATTGATGAATTTGAAAGAGAACTTCAAAACAAACACATTGAACGTTTAACAAGAAATGAATGTGGTGCTTATGCAGGAACTATTTTCTCCGACCTTTGTTCCAATTTAGAAAGAGTAGGAGACCATGCAACCAATATTGCATTTTCCATTTTGGAAAACGATCCGGAACCGGATAAGATTCCAAACCTAATCTAATATAAAAATTAAGGTTTACAGATAGTGAAAAGTATGGTATTCTATGTAAGCAATTAAAAAAGCCTATGCTCGGTTTGAGGAGTCTCCAACCCCGCTCTTAGTATTTGGCGTTCAAAAATTAAGGAGGATTTATCATGATTAGTAAAGAAAAGAAAGAACAAATTATTAGTGAATATGGCAGAACTGCAACGGATACCGGTTCACCGGAGGTGCAGGTAGCTTTATTAACAACAAGAATTACCGAGTTAACCGAACATTTAAAAGAAAATCCAAAGGATCATCATTCAAGAAGAGGTCTTCTTAAGATGGTAGGACAAAGAAGAGGTTTGTTAGACTATTTAAAGAGAAATGATTTGGAAGCTTATCGTACCTTGATTGGTAGATTAGGATTAAGAAAATAAAGAACACAAAGAGAGTACTTAGGTACTCTCTTTTCTTTGAAAAAGAGCTAGATAAATAAGGAAATTAGTGCTATACTGAGAGAGTTGATGTGATGGAAGTATATTCCGAGACTTCTGAAGAGTCTATTTTATAAATAAATAAGATATGAAAATAGTTTGTTCAGATGTTTCGGTACTTTCATCAAAAAATATAAATTTAAAGGAGATTACTATGTACAAGAGTTTTAGTATGGAATTAGCCGGACGTACCCTTACTGTAGATGTGGATCGTGTAGGAAAGCAGGCAAATGGATGTGCATTTATGCACTATGGGGAAACGACCTTATTATGTACGGCAACGGCATCAGAAAAGCCAAGAGAGGGAATCGATTTCTTTCCACTTAGTGTAGAATATGAAGAAAAATTATATGCCGTAGGAAAAATTCCCGGAGGATTTAACAAAAGAGAAGGAAAAGCTTCAGAAAATTCCGTTCTTACCTCTCGTGTTATTGATAGACCAATGCGTCCGTTATTTCCAAAAGACTATAGAAATGACGTTACTTTAAATAATTTAGTTATGGCAGTAGATCCAGAGTGTAGTCCAGAACTCACTGCCATGTTAGGTTCTGCAATTGCAACAGCAATTTCAGACATTCCTTTCGATGGACCATGTGCAACCACACAGGTAGGATTAATTGATGGAGCCTTTGTTATTAATCCAAACGCAGCACAGAATCAAATATCGGATTTGAAGCTAACGGTTGCCTCAACGAAGGAAAAGGTAATTATGATTGAAGCCGGTGCAAATGAAGTACCGGAAGATAAAATGATTGAGGCCATTTTTGAAGCACATAAGGTAAACCAGGAGGTTATTCAGTTTATTGATACCATTGTGGCAGAGTGTGGCAAGCCAAAACATGAATATACAAGCTGTGCGGTACCGGCAGAATTATTTGAAGCAATGAAAGCCCTTGTTACACCGGAAGAGATGGAAATTGCTGTATTTACAGATGATAAGCAAACAAGAGAAAAAAATATTCGGGATATTAAAGCAAAATTCGCTGAAAGCTTTGCGGATCAGGAAGAATGGCTGTCTCTTATAGAAGAAGCAACGTATCAGTATCAGAAAAAGACCGTTCGTAAAATGATTTTAAAAGATCATAAACGTCCGGATGGAAGAGCCATTACGGAAATCAGACCACTTGCTGCTGAAATCGATTTAATTCCACGAGTACATGGTTCCGCAATGTTTACCCGAGGACAAACACAGATTTGTACCATAACAACCTTAGCTCCTTTATCGGAATCCCAGAGAATTGATGGATTGGATGAAAATGAAACTTCAAAACGTTATATGCATCATTACAACTTTCCGTCATATTCCGTTGGTGAGACAAGACCATCCAGAGGACCGGGACGTCGTGAAATCGGACATGGTGCTTTAGCAGAAAAAGCATTGGTACCGGTACTTCCTTCTACCGAGGAATTCCCATATACCATTCGTACCGTTTCAGAGACTTTTGAGTCCAATGGTTCGACATCACAAGCATCAATTTGTGCATCCAGTATGTCACTTATGGCTGCAGGAGTACCAATTAAAAAAGCGGTTGCCGGTATTTCCTGTGGACTTGTAACGGGAGACACCGATGACGATTATATTGTTTTAACAGATATTCAGGGATTAGAAGACTTCTTTGGAGATATGGACTTTAAGGTAGCCGGAACCCATGATGGTATCACTGCCATTCAGATGGATATTAAGATTCATGGTTTAACAAGACCAATTATTGAAGAAGCCATTGCAAAGACGAAGATTGCAAGAGAGTATATCTTAAACGATATTATGTCCCCTGCGATTGCAGAGCCAAGAAAAGAAGTTGGAGAATATGCACCTAAGATTGTACAGATCCAGATTGATCCAACGAAGATTGGTGATGTAGTAGGTCAGAGAGGCAAGACAATTAACAGCATTATCGAACAAACCGGAGTTAAAATAGATATTACAGATGATGGTGCCGTATCTGTTTGCGGAACGGACAAAGAGAAAATGGATGAAGCACTTCGCATCATTAAAATTATTGTAACTGATTTTGTAGAAGGACAGATATTTGAAGGTAAAGTAATCAGTATAAAAGAATTTGGTGCGTTTATTGAATTTGCACCGGGAAAAGAAGGAATGGTTCATATTTCTAAGATTTCTCAGGATAGAATTAAGCAAGTAGAAGATGTGCTGACCCTTGGTCAAATGGTAAAGGTTGTTTGTCTTGGAAAAGATAAAATGGGTAGAATCAGCTTTTCCATGAAAGATGTACCAACAGAGGAATAATTTTACGTAAAATCAGAAAAATAAACGAAAAAAGATGGTTTACCAAAAGGTAAATCATCTTTTTTTTAAAAGGAATAAAAAATTGTATATTTAGCATAAGAAAGATATAAAATCAAAAAGCAAATTGTATAATATGAGGATTGACAATTGGTATAAAATGAACTAATCTTTCATAGTATCCCAAGTTAATTATTTACATATTTAGAAGCAGGTAATGAAAAAATGAAGAAAATGAAACGAATAAAACAAAAAATTGTAGATCAAAAGACCATAGATTTTTTAAATAAGTATTCCATTGTATTTCATTGGTTACTATCTTGTTTATTGTGTTTCTTTATTGAAGCCTTTTCAAGACATTCTCTCTTTGCGGCAGTTGATTTTCTATTTGACCGCTCCTGGGTATTTTTATATAATTCATCCATTATATTTGCAACTTTTTTGATTGTATATTTCTTTCAAAGACGAACGGTAGCACGCTGTATCATTAGTTGTGGATGGGGATTGCTTGGTGTTGTAAATGGATGTCTTTTGCTAAAAAGAGTAACCCCTTTTGGATATACCGATCTTAAAATGATAAAAGATTTATTTGCTATGAAGAATAACTATTTTAATAAAACAGAGATTATCATTGCCATTGTCGCTATTTTAGGCTTTGTAGCTTTCAATATCTGGATTTTTAAAAAGGCACCTAAGTTTAAAGGAAAACGACATTTTTTATTGAGCTGTGCTTTATTGAGTTCTTGTTTTTTATGGATACCGGCACTTACAAAGACGGCGTTAAACAAGAATCTTTTAACGGACTATTTTTCAAATATTGCACAAGGTTATGAAAAATATGGATTTGTGTATGGCTTTTCAACCAGTGTAGTGGATCGAGGAATGTCGGAACCGGAGAACTATACCCAAGAAAAGATTCATTCCATACAAAACGAAGTGAAAGTTCCAAAGACAGATACCAAGGCTCCTAATATTATTGTTGTGTTACTGGAATCTTTTGTAGATCCGGAAGAAATTAATTTTTTGGAATGTTCCAAGGATCCCGTTCCCAATTTTCATAAACTAAGAAAAGACTACTCCTCAGGCTATTTAAAGGTTCCGGTTGTAGGCGCAGGAACAGCCAATACGGAGTTTGAAATTTTAACTGGTATGAGTATGCGCTACTTTGGAACCGGAGAATATCCTTATAAAACCGTGTTAAAGACAAACAGTTGTGAGAGCATAGCAAGCGATTTGAATAAGATAGGCTACGCTTCCCATGTAATACATAACAACGGCGGTAATTTTTACAGCCGCACCAATGCCTTCAAACAAATGGGATTTGATACCTTTACCAGTAAAGAAATGATGAATATTAAAGAATATACACCACTGGACACTTGGGCAAAGGATGATATTTTATTAGATGAAATTGAAAAAACCATGGACTCTACCAAAAATCAAAAGGACTTTATTTATACCATTACCGTTCAGGGGCATGGAGATTATCCAAAAGAAAAAGTAATAGAGAACCCGGATATCGCCGTAAATGGTTGCGTTACGGAATCAGGTGAGATTGATGAAGGTATGAATAACGCGTGGGAGTATTATATCAATGAACTTCATGAAGTAGATGACTTTATTGGAAATCTTACAGAACAGCTCTCCCAAAGAGAGGAAGAGACCTTAGTTGTTTTCTTTGGAGACCACTTGCCTTCTTTAAATTTAAAAGAAAAGGATATGAAGAGTCAGGACATTTTTAAAACACGCTATGTTACTTGGGATAATTTTAATATGCCGGAAAAAGATAAAGAACTCACTGCTACCAATTTGCTTGCAGAAATGACAGGCCGTGTAGGCATTCATGAAGGAACTATATTTACATATCACCAGGAGAATGGGATAAAGAAAGAGACAGAGGATGTTTTTTTAAAAAACCTGGAATTGCTTCAATATGATGTGCTTTATGGGGAACATTATGCTTATAATGGAGAAGATTTGTATCCTGCTTCTGATTTAGTTATGGGTTCACAGGATATAAAGATTACAGGAACGGAACAAACCTATGATCATAAGCTATATGTTTGTGGGGATAACTTTACACCATGGAGCCGCGTTTTCATTAATGGGGAAAAGGTAAATGCCGTTTTCAATGGAGAACATGAATTATTTATAAAAGAAATGGAATTAAAAAAAGGAGATACCATTGTTGTAAATCAAATGGGATCACAGAGTACTGTTTTTAGAACTTCCAATGAGATTATTATTGAATAAAGAAATAAAAAAGACACATCCTATTCTAAGACTATTTTATACACTAGAAAGGATGTGTTTTTTTGAAAAATAATATAGAAGAAGAAAAAGCAAAGGATGAAAAGATGGTAGAATTTGGACAAGCACTCTTATCCCAGCGTTGGGACAAAAAGCTGCAATTGCTGTCCATCATAGGTGAGATTGAAGGTCATGAATGCTTACCGGAAAAAACAAAAACAACGAAATACGAACACATTTTGCCGCAACTGGCTTCCATTGAATATGATAGGGAGATAGAAGGGGTTTTAATTTTAATCAATACGGTTGGAGGAGACGTGGAAGCGGGACTTGCCATTGCAGAGATGATTGCTTCTATCAGCAAACCAACGGTATCTCTTGTTCTTGGGGGAAGTCATTCCATTGGTGTACCCATTGCGGTTTCTACCGACTATTCCTTCATTGTACCCACCGGAACGATGGTAATTCATCCGGTGCGAATGAGCGGTACGATAATTGGAGCACCACAAACCTACGATTATTTTAAACAAATGCAGGACCGCATTATTGGTTTTATTGCCAGCCACTGCAAGGCATCCAAGGGGAGACTGGAAGAAATGATGTTAAACACCGGAATGCTCACAAAAGATTTGGGAACCATCTTAGTTGGCCAGCAAGGCGTTAAAGAAGGTATTATTGATGAAGTGGGAGGAATTCAGGAAGCTTTTGCAAAATTATATGCTCTGATAGAATTATATACCGGCGCAGAAGAAAATAAAGGCAGATAAAAAATAAAAAAGAATCCGTAAAGCAGGATTCTTTTTTATTTTTAAAATTGCAAACTTGCATTCACTGTGGAATAAAGGTATAATTTCTAAGGAGACTCAATAAGATAATACAGGAAAAATATTATAAAAGAAAAATATTATAAAAGAAAAAAGAAGGGAAGGTGACTTAAGGTGACAGAAACGAAAAAAAGGAAACCCACGGAAAAGAAAACAAATGGAAAAAAGAAGGTGGCGGAAGCAAGCGCAAGTCCTTATCAAGAAGAAATTATTTTAGTTGTAACTTTGGTAATTTCCATATTATGCATTTTGAGTAACTTTAACTTATGTGGAATTTTTGGAAAAGGGGTTAATTATTTATTGTTTGGACTTTTTGGTCTGGCTGCGTATATTGTGCCATTTTTATTGTTTTTTGGAGTTGCTTTTGCAATTTCGAATCGTGGAATATTATCGGCAAGGATTAAATTAATAAGTAGTGGCTTTCTTTACTTAATATTGACGGGAGTAATTCAATTAATAAGCAATGGCTATGAGAGCGAACAGAAGCTGATCGAAATATTTAATTTTTCAGCAAACCAAAAAAATGGAGGAGGAATTATCGGAGGTGCCATCAGCAACACCTTTTGTTTTTTGTTTGGAGAGTTTGGTACCTATGTTGTTTTTCTGGGATTGGTTATAATTCTTGTTATGTTAATTACAGAAAAATTTTTATTCGCAGGATTGAAGAAAAAAAGTATGGAGAATACCAGGCGCAGAGAAGAACGAAGACAAGAAACCGTTTATAAAGAGGAGAAATCAGAAAGGGAACCACTAAAAGCGGAACGAAGACCTGCCAAAATATTTACATTTTCAAAGGAAGAAAAAGATAAAATGGAACCGGAACAAAACGCCGAGCCTTTAGAAAAAGTGGCTCCCCTTGGGATTACACCGGATTTAGAAAACCTTGCAATTATACGTGGATATGAAAAGAAAGAAATGCCCCAGCAACCGGAACTTCCTATTTATGAAGAGGAATTAAAAAATAAATTTTCTAAATCATCTTGTCTGGAAATAAAAGAAGATAATTTTCCAGAAGATGTTTCGGAAACAATGGAGACCATAAGGGAAGAAGAACCACAGAAAAAAGCAGACATACAAGAATTGGAAGAAGAAAAAATAGAAAAAATAGAAGAAATAGAAGAAATAGAAGAAAAAAAAATAGAAGAAAAAATTGTTTCGGAAGATAAACCTCAAAAAGCAACCCCACCAACGGAAGAAGAAAAGCAAGCCATTAGTAAAGAAATTGGACAAGCTTTGGAAGAAAAGAAAAAAGAGTATGTATTTCCATCCTTGAATTTGCTGAATTTTTCAAAAAATAAAGAAAAGTCAACCTCGGATCATGAACTTCGAGATACCGCGGCAAAATTAAAAGCCACCCTGGATAGTTTTGGAGTAAAGGTAGAAATGAAAAATATCAGTTGCGGACCAAGTGTTACAAGATATGAATTGCAACCGGCACAAGGAGTAAAAGTAAGCCGAATCACCAGTTTAACCGATGATATTAAGCTAAGTCTTGCGGCTGCAGACATTCGTATTGAGGCCCCTATTCCGGGCAAATCTGCCGTTGGCATTGAAGTACCCAATAAAGAAGTTTCTATGGTATATTTACGTAGCCTGTTAGAAAGTAAAGAATTTAATGAACACAAGTCAAATCTTGCCTTTGCTGTTGGTAAAGATATAGGAGGCAAAACCATGGTAACGGATATTGCAAAGATGCCTCATTTATTAATTGCCGGAGCCACCGGTTCTGGTAAATCAGTATGTATTAATACCCTGATTATGAGTATCTTATATAAGGCAAATCCGGAAGATGTAAAACTTATTATGGTAGATCCCAAGGTTGTGGAACTCAGCGTATATAATGGAATCCCCCACCTTTTAATTCCGGTTGTTACGGATCCCAAAAAAGCATCCGGTGCTTTAAACTGGGCAGTGGCCGAAATGACAGAACGATATAAAAAATTTGCAGATTTAGGGGTTCGTGATTTAAAAGGATTCAATGCTAAAGTTGCTGTGGTAAAAGATGCCAAAGAAGAACCGTTCCAGAAAATGCCTCAAATTGTTATTATTGTGGATGAGCTTGCTGACCTGATGATGGTGGCACCGGGAGAAGTGGAAGATGCCATTTGTCGTTTAGCCCAGCTTGCACGGGCTGCAGGAATTCATTTAATTATTGCAACACAGAGACCATCGGTAAATGTAATTACCGGATTAATTAAAGCAAACATTCCGTCCCGTATTGCATTTTCTGTTTCTTCTGCTATTGATTCACGAACTATAATTGATGGCGGAGGTGCAGAAAAACTTTTAGGAAACGGAGATATGCTGTTCTTTCCATCGGGATATCCAAAACCTGTTCGAGTACAGGGCTCTTATGTTTCGGATAAAGAGGTTAGTGCGGTGGTGGAGTTCTTAACTTCACAGTATGCAGGAGTAGAATATAACCAGGAAATTGATAAAAAAATAACAGCATCGGCAACGGCAGATTCTGGACAGACAGGAAACGGAAATGAGCGTGATGACTACTTTATAGAGGCAGGAAAATTTATTATTGAGAAAGATAAGGCTTCGATTGGTATGCTCCAAAGAGTATATAAAATTGGATTTAATCGTGCAGCAAGAATTATGGATCAGCTTTATGAAGCCGGTGTGGTAGGTCCGGAAGAAGGAACAAAACCAAGAAAAATCATAATGTCTGTTGAAGAATTTGAAACATATGTGGATGAATATGTGTAATTTGCACAAAAAAGCAAGAAAATTTTTTATAGCAAAAAAAAGATTATGAGTTGACTTTAGGTCATGTGTCCCATATACTTTATTTATAGGAAGACTATGTCAAAATGTGAAATTTATAACAAGTTACTACCAATGACAAAGTTCTAAGTTTTCCAAAATATTAAAAAGGAGAATTATCATGAAACAAGGAGACACAAACGCAAGTATTGAAAACATTTACAAACTAGATGGAAGGGTTCCAATTGCTAAGGCAATCCCCTTTGGCCTGCAGCATGTATTAGCAATGTTTGTTGCTAATATTGCACCGATTCTTATTATCGCAGGAGCTTCTAATTTATCCGGAGATGAATTGGCAATGCTGATTCAAAATGCAATGTTTATTGCAGGAATTGGAACATTGATTCAGCTTTATCCTGTATGGAAAATAGGTGCAAGACTTCCAATTGTTATGGGAGTTAGTTTTACCTTTGTAACGATTCTGTGCTATGTAGGTGGAACTTTTGGATATCCAGCTGCCATTGGTGCTATCTTAGTTGGTGGTATTATCGAGGGAACTTTAGGTTTATTTGCAAAATATTGGCGTAAAATCATTTCTCCAATGGTTGCTGCCTGTGTTGTTACTACTATTGGTTTTTCACTTCTAAATGTAGGTGCCAGATCTTTTGGTGGTGGATATGTAGATGATTTTGGAAGTCTTAAAAATCTTGGAGTGGGTGCCTTTACATTAGCCTGCTGTTTACTTTTCAACATCTTTGCAAAGTCGTTTTGGAAACAGTTGTCTGTTTTATTTGGACTTGCAATGGGATACATATTAGCTGTTATTTTAGGAATGGTTAACTTCTCGGGAATTCTTTCCGGTGGATTTATTTCTCTTCCTCACTTTTTACCATTTGTTCCGGAATTTAATATTAGTGCTATCTTAGCAGTGGTAGTAATTTTCCTTGTATCTGCAACGGAAACTATTGGAGATACTTCGGCTATGGTAGTTACCGGATTAAATCGTGATATTACAGAGAAAGAAATTTCAGGTTCTTTGGCTTGTGATGGCTTTGCAAGTAGTATTTCTTCTTTATTTGGATGCCCACCGGTAACCTCTTTTAGTCAAAATGTTGGATTAATAGCAATGACAAAAGTAGTAAACCGTTTTACCATTATGACCGGAGCTGCTTGTATGATTTTAGCCGGATTATTCCCACCGATTGGTAAGTTTTTCTCCACCTTACCGGATCCGGTATTGGGTGGCTGTACAATTATGATGTTTGGTTCTATTGTAGTAAGTGGAATTCAGATGATGAGCCGCTGCGAAATGAATCAAAGAAATACAACCATTGCAGCGTTATCCTTTGGTATTGGTATTGGTTTTACCCAGATTCCTGAAATCTTTGGTGCATTTCCGGAAATGGTACAACAGGTTTTGGCCAACAACTGTGTAGCCGTTGTATTTATTGTAGCCGTGGTTCTTAACTTGGTATTACCTAAGAATATGGATATAAAAAAAGCAGAAGAAAATTAAAGTACATAGAATATTAACAGGATATAGAGTCTGCTTTGCAGACTCTCGCGCCAAAGCGCGGTCACTTCAGTGACCATATTCCTTAGCGCAGCGTGCGCACCCACAGCGGAGCGTTTTTATGTAATAGGAGCACTTTCCTATTACAAAAAAAGCTTGTAGGAAGAGATTCCTATAAGCTTTTTTTCATCATTTTAAGAAGGGCTTCTCTATATATGTTTTTGGAAAGGGTACGGCTTATATGACTTTCTCCGGAAAAATATTCCATCATAACACCACTGTTTACTTCCAGAACCTGATAGCCATT
Organism: Acetivibrio sp.; assembly: GCA_036658435.1. GTDB lineage: Bacteria > Bacillota > Clostridia > Lachnospirales > Lachnospiraceae > DIGJ01. The sequence continues at coordinate 16,637 of JAVXEO010000014.1, read as the reverse complement.
TTGAGATTTAACAATATCCACCGATGCAAAACGAATATCCAGTGCCTGGACGGTTTCTTTTGCAAGAGTAAGAATAGGAAGTGTGTCCGGACCGGCTTCTAAAAGAAGGGCAGAGGCACCCTGTCCCAAATTATGCTTCCATTGGAGAGGAAAAATCTCTCCTTTTTCTAAAATACGATTGGCGTGCTGCGTAAAATTTTTCGAAAGGGTTAAGGTAAAATTCTGGTGATCTGTAATATAGTTCACATAGAGCTCTGCCAAGGTGGATTTTCCATTTCCTATCAAATGCGGACGTATTTTGGTGTAAAATAGTTTGACCTCACCATCTAAAAGAATAACACGGTATTCAGCATCTACGGCAATGTAAGGACTGACCGCCATGGAATCCGCCGTGGAAAATATAATTTGTGAAGCATTTTCCGCTTCCAGTGAAGAACTTACTAAAAAAACATGATTGCCTCCGGTTCCATGATTATCTTTGCATACAATTTGTTTGTGAGTTTCCAGCATTTTTAAAATTACATCCCAGTTACCAAAGGGAGAAGCATATTCCATCGTAAGTGGGGACATACAGCAAACATGCTCTACATTAGGAATGTGGTGTAAGCTTAGAACCTGAGAGGCTGTGGATTTATCGGAACAGATGGAATGAGAAACCGCTGAATTTAATCCAAATTGATATCCATAAATATAGTTAGTTGTATGGTCATATTGCAATTGAAATGCCCAATAATCGGAAAGAGGTGTACAATGGATACCTTCTTCCTTACAAATTTCTAAAATCATCTTTGCAAAATTTGAAACGTAATTGCTCATGAAAACCTCCTGTATAGGGTTTAATACTAATAGAATTTTGTGAATGTAAAAACCTGAAAATTAGTATACCCCATAATAGAAGAAAATTCAAATGTTATGCTTTCCCTAAAAAAAAATTTGGGGTATAATGAAAAAAAAGAAATTTTTAAAACAAAAGTGGAGGTAAGCATAGAATGAAAACAGATATTCAAATTGCACAGGAAGCAGAAATGAAACCAATCAAAGAAGTTGCAGCATTACTTCATGTAGAAGAAGATGACTTGGACTTATATGGAAAATATAAGGCAAAATTTAATGATGGGTTTTGGGATAAAGTTAAAAATAATCCAGATGGAAAATTGATTTTAGTGACGGCAATTAATCCAACCCCTGCAGGAGAGGGAAAAACAACCACAAGCGTAGGACTGGGAGAGGCCTTTGGAAAACTCGGAAAAAAAGCAGTGATAGCCTTGCGTGAACCATCCTTAGGCCCCTGTTTTGGAATAAAAGGAGGTGCAGCCGGAGGAGGTTATGCCCAGGTAGTTCCTATGGAAGATCTGAATCTTCATTTCACCGGAGATTTTCATGCCATTACCTCGGCAAATAATTTACTTGCTGCCCTGTTAGACAATCACATTCAACAGGGAAATGCACTGGATATTGATACAAAACAGATTGTATGGAAACGTTGTGAAGATATGAATGACCGTGCACTCCGCAACATCGTTATTGGTATGGGCGGAAAAATGGATGGTGTTGTAAGAGAGGATCATTTTATTATTACCGTGGCATCTGAAATTATGGCTATTTTATGTCTTGCGGATGATAGAAAGGACTTAAAGCTCCGATTAGGGCGTATTATAGTTGCTTATACTCGAAAGGGAGAACCGGTTACGGCGGAAGACTTAAAGGCAGTAGGTTCTATGGCAGCTTTATTAAATGATGCCATTAAGCCGAATTTAATACAAACTCTGGAAAACACACCCGCTATTATTCATGGCGGACCGTTTGCAAACATTGCTCATGGATGTAACAGTGTCAGAGCAACAAAAACGGCGTTAAAGTTAGCGGACTATGTGGTGACAGAGGCAGGATTTGGGGCGGATCTGGGGGCTGAAAAGTTTATTGACATTAAATGCCGTATGTCGGGACTAAAGCCGGATGTCGTAGTATTAGTAGCAACAATACGTGCACTTAAATATAATGGTGGTGTTGCAAAAGCAGATTTATCCCTTGAAAATATGGAAGCTTTGAAAAAAGGAATTGTAAATCTTGAAAAACATATGGAAAATATACAAAAATATGGAGTTCCCTGTGTGGTTACATTAAACAAATTTGTAACAGATACCCAAGAAGAACTTTCTTTTGTAAAAGAGTTTTGTCAAAATAAAGGATGCGAATTTGAACTCTCTGAAGTATGGGAACTGGGTGGAGAAGGCGGAAAAGCTTTAGCGGAAAAAATAATAGAGACAATGGAAACCAAGGAAAGTCATTTTAAACCACTTTATGAAGATAAATTATCTATTCGGGAAAAAATTGAAAAAATAGCAAAGGAAATTTATGGTGCAGGAAAGATAACCTATACACTGACAGCGAGTAAAGAAATTCAAAAAATAGAAGAAATGGGATTTGGAGAGATGCCGGTATGTATGGCAAAGAACCAGTACTCCCTTTCGGACGATCCGAAACTTCTTGGAAGACCGGAGGGATTCCCAATAAATATTCGTGAGGTTTATGTATCGGCAGGTGCAGGATTTGTTGTTGCAATTACTGGAAATATTATGACTATGCCGGGCTTACCTAAAATTCCTGCAGCAGAGGGAATTGATGTAAATGAAAATGGAAATATAACCGGATTATTTTAAAAATTTCTAAAGAAAAAGGAAAATTTTACCGATATATAAGAAAGAGGATGGAACCTCGTGTGACAAATTAATCATTCATTGAATCATGGAAAAGAAAGGATGTGGAGTACATGATAATCAAAGAAAGTTCCATAGGAATGGCAGCATCGAGAAGCTATTCCAAGTTTTCTTATGTGAAACAATCGGTTCAATTAATCCAAAGGGATAAGAACAGTGGCAAAGACAAAAATGATGCGGCTTCCGTTTCACTTACACAACATTCCAAAGAAATCAGTAAAAAGCTGAAAGAATTAAATCAAGAAAAAAAAGAAGGACTTGAAAAAGCATTTCATACCTCCAAGGAAAAGGGTTTTTTAGATGCAGACTTAGAGGAAGATGTGTCAATTCAAACATTACGAAGAATTCTAGAGTCACTTAGAATGGTTCGCGGAGAAAAACTACATAAGCCATTGCCGGTTCCAAAAGAGAATAAAGGTACATTTGGAGCAAATCTAAGCCCTTTGTTTTCAATGGGAAGCAGTGAAAACCAAGAAACCGGAGGTGCAGAATGGGTTCAGCAGACACAGGGTGTAAGCTATAACTTTGAGGCAGAGAGCAGCTCTTTTTCTACGTCAGGCTGTGTTAAAACAGCGGATGGAAGAGAAATCAATTTTAATGTAGATGTGGAAATGTCACGAAGTTTTATGGAACAAAATGAATTCCTCTATACAGAAAAAGTAATAATGCGGGATCCATTGGTGATTAACATGGACAATTCCGTGACGGAAGTTCAGGATCAAAAATTTCGTTTTGATATTGACGCAGATGGAGAAATGGATGAAATTTCATTTTTAAACCAGGGAAGTGGTTTTTTAGCACTGGATAAAAACAACGATGGTGTGATTAATGATGGAACGGAACTTTTTGGAACGAAATCAGGAAATGGATTTAAAGATCTGGCTGCTTATGATGAGGATAAAAATGGTTGGATTGATGAAGGCGATAGTATTTTTAAAAATCTTAAAATATGGTCAAAAGACAGGGAAGGAAAAGATCAGTTGGTTGGCATTGGAAAAGCAGGAGTTGGGGCAATTTATTTGAGAAATTTATCGACGGAATTCAGCCTTAAGAATGAAACTACCAATCAAACCAATGCAGTTATTCGCAAAAGTGGTGTTTTTCTTAAAGAAAATGGTCAGACCGGTACCATTCAGCATATAGATTTAGCTTTATAAGGACGAGAGAAATAATAAAATGAAAACGCAGAAATGTCTGTGTGCATTTTTAGATTAAAATGCACACAGACATTTTTAAACTCTTATGAGTTTTTCACGTTACCATGAAAAAGTAATTGCTTTTTTTAACAAAATTCATTATAATAATAACCATATGTTAAAAGCGAAGGAGGATTTCCATGATTAAGTTATTTGAAAAAGGGGCCTATCTGATAAATGGCACAGAAGTAATTGAAGAAAACCGGGATACCCATGAAATATTGAAAAGTAAATTTGGAAAAACCGTAGATAAAGAGGAAGCAAAACGCGGTACGATGGCATATGAAATTTTAGAAGCTCATAATACTTCCGGAAATATGGAAAAGTTAAAAGTTAAATTTGATAAATTAACATCACATGATATTACCTTTGTTGGAATCGTGCAGACAGCAAGAGCGTCCGGACTGGAAAAATTTCCGGTACCTTACATTCTTACGAACTGTCATAACAGCTTATGCGCAGTAGGAGGAACGATTAATGAAGATGACCATATGTTTGGACTGTCTTGTGCAAAAAAATATGGTGGTGTATACGTACCGCCACACCAGGCAGTAATTCACCAGTTTGCAAGGGAAATGCTGGCAGCCGGAGGAAATATGATCCTTGGATCTGACAGTCACACTCGCTATGGAGCACTTGGAACCATGGCAATTGGAGAAGGCGGTCCCGAACTGGTAAAGCAACTTTTATCAAAAACCTACGATATTAATATGCCTGAGGTTGTGGGTGTGTATTTAACAGGTCAACCACAAAAAGGTGTAGGACCACAGGATATAGCACTGGCAATTATTGGTTCTGTCTTTAAAAATGGCTATGTAAACAACAAAGTCATGGAATTTGTTGGAGATGGAATAGAGGGATTAAGTGTTGATTTTCGTATAGGAATTGATGTAATGACAACGGAAACAACCTGTCTTTCTTCCATATGGAAAACAGATGCTAAAGTAAAAGAATTTTACGAAATACACCAACGGCCGGAAGACTTTAAGGAGATGGCACCATCGGGTACAGCCTATTATGATGGAATGATTTATGTGAATCTATCAGAAATAAAGCCGATGATAGCCATGCCATTTCACCCTAGTAATGTGTATACCATTGAGGAATTGAATAACAACTTAATGGATATTTTGGACGAAGTAGAAAAGAAAGCATTGGTAAGTCTGGATAACAAAGTAAAGTATACGCTAAAAGATAAGGTAAGGAATGGAAAGCTTTATGTGGAACAAGGTGTTATTGCAGGTTGTGCCGGTGGTGGATTTGAAAATATTTGCGATGCCGCCGATATTTTAAAAGGAAAATATATTGGTTCGGATGAATTCTCATTAAGTGTTTATCCGGCCAGCCAGCCAATTTATCTTGAACTTATAAAAAATGGAAGAGCTGCAGATTTAATGGCAACGGGAGCAACCCTTCGAACCGCATTTTGCGGACCATGTTTTGGAGCAGGGGATGTACCTGCTAACAATGGGTTAAGTATCCGACACTCTACAAGAAACTTTCCGAACAGGGAAGGCTCTAAGATTACAAACGGACAAATTGCGTCGGTTGCATTAATGGATGCACGTTCCATTGCAGCAACGGCAGCAAATAAGGGATATTTGACCGCTGCAACAGACATAGAGATTGACTATAGCAAGCCAAAATACTTTTTCGACCGTAAGATTTATGATAATCGTGTGTATAATGGAATAGGAAAAGCGAAGGTAGAGGAAGAGCTTGTATTTGGACCGGGAATTGTAGACTGGCCACCTATGGTAGAACTTACAAACGACATTTTGCTTCGTGTGGTATCGGTTATACACGATCCGGTAACGACTACGGATGAACTGATTCCTTCAGGAGAGACCTCTTCCTATCGCTCCAATCCTCTTGGACTTGCAGAATTTACTTTGTCGCGTAAAGATCCGGAGTATGTTGGAAGAGCAAAAGCAGTGCGTACAGTGGAAGAAATCAGAAGAAACAATGTTTCTTCTATGAAAAAAGAGGAACTCTTCAAGAAAGTTTTTGACACAATAAAGGATACTTATCCTGAGCTGCAGCCAGAGAATACAGAAATTGGAAGTGTTATTTATGCGGTAAAGCCGGGAGATGGTTCAGCCAGAGAGCAGGCCGCAAGCTGTCAAAGAGTTTTAAGTGGACTTGCTAATATTGCTTCAGAATATGCAACAAAAAGATATCGTTCGAATTTAATTAACTGGGGAATGCTTCCTTTTATATTAGATGGAAAGGAGCCTTTTGAAAATGGAGATTTTATTTTCATAAAAGATATAAAAAAGGCTGTGAAAGAAAAATCATCAGAAATAAAGGCTTATGTAGTCAAAGAGAATTTAGAGGAATTTACTCTAAAACTGGGAGAACTTACAGAGGATGAACGAACCATAATACAAAAAGGCTGTTTAATTAATTATTATAAAGGTTAACGTTAGGATGAAAGCAGAAATATTTATGTTTCAATATAAATATTTCTGCTTTTATTTTGGTATTTTCATAGTTTGGTGGAAAAAAATTTCATTATGTGGTACTTTATTAATAGAGATAAAGTTAGGAGGAAAAAGTATTGAAAAAAGTAAGGGGAAAAGTAAGGAAAATTACTTTTTTAATTGTCATTATTATAATGAGTTCTTTTCCAAAACAGGTAAAGGCGGCAGAAAATAAAACCATAAAAGTTGGTTATGTTGGCTATGAAGGTTTTATTAATAAAAATGAAAATCAGGAATTTGAAGGATATGCCGTAGATTACTTAAATGAAATTGCAAAGTATACAGGCTGGAACTATGAATATGTATATGCTTCCTGGAGTGATTGCCAAAGATTACTAAAGGAAGAAAAACTTGATATGATCTGCAGTGCCCAGTATCAAAAAGAGAGAGGAGAAATATATGATTACAGCCGATACCGATTGGGTGTTGTTCAAGTAACTTTATATACAAGGCCGGACAATGAAGAATTGTATTATGAAGATTATGAACATTTTAATGCAAAAAAAATAGCTTTTTTAGAAGGCAGCTTAAACATTGATGCTTTTCGAGAGTATGCTTTACGAAAGGGATTTATTTATAGCCCGGTGTTCTTTAAAAGTGATACCGAAATGAAAAAAGCACTTTTAGAAAAAAAAGTAGATGCAATTGCAACGGAACATATGGTTCGACATGATGATTTAAAACTGATTGGTAAGTTTGGATGTGAACCTTATTATATTATGCTATATAAAAATAGTCCATATACAAAAAGTGTAAATTTTGCAATCAATGAAATTATGTCAAATAATATAGAATTTGAATCCCAGCTTTTCAAGAAATATTATGGAAATTCTATATTGGAAAAGGATACCTATTTTACAAGGGATGAAGTTGAATTTATTAAAGAGGGACATGTTTTTACAGTAGGGAACCTTCCTAACCGTTATCCTATATCCGATTATAACGAAAAAACCAAAGAATTGACCGGAATAACGGAAGACTTACTATATAAGATCGAAGAAATTAGTGGTTTAAAGTTTCAATTGGAACCAATTTTAGTAAATGAAAAACCTTTGCATGCCTTAGAACTTGGAAAATTTGATTTAGTAGCTGGAATTATTCGAACGGATAATTTTTTAAAGGATTCTAAAATTCGTGTATCGGATACATTAATGGAAAGCAAGATTGCTACCCTGATCCGAAAAGGAGATGGATATCATCCGAAAAAGAATCTTACCGTTGCTGTAAAAAAATCTTTTCAGGCTATGCAGGAATACATAATAAAAAATCATCCAAACTATAAGATTTCTTATTATGAAACAGATCAAGACTGCCTGAATGCTTTAAAGAATAAAGAAGTGGATATTTTAATGCAAAATGTATATGTATTAAATTATTTACTGCAAAAACCTTTATATCAAGATTTAGAAATGGTACCAACTTCCTATATTGAAGAAAAAAATGCCATTGCTTCTTTAACCTCAGCAGACCCAAGACTGATTTCTATTATTAATAAGAGCATTCGTATTATAACAGAGGACGATATAAACAGTATAGTTATTGCAAATACAACAGGTAAACCATATGTATTAACCGATCAGGACTTATTATATAAGTACTGGGTTCCCATTTTACTTGTAGGAATTTCCTTTTCCATCTGTATTCTGTTACTTATCATAATTATTGTTAACCGACAAACGAGTTTGAAAAAAATGAGTGAAAAAAATAAACAGTTGGCAGATGCTGTAAAACAGGCAGAACATGCAACCCGGGCAAAAAGTAACTTTTTATCTCGAATGTCTCATGAAATTCGAACACCTATGAATGCAATTATTGGAATTACTACCTTATGTGGCAAACATAGTGGAGAAAAAGAAAAGGTAGAAGAATATTTGGATAAATTAGCCGCATCCTCCAGACACCTTCTAAATATTATTAATGATGTCCTGGATATGTCCGCCATTGAAAGCGATAAGATTAAAATTTCCAGTGCACCATTTGATTTAAAACAGATAATTTCCTCTATTACCGGTATTTATTACACACAGGCAAAAGACAAAGGAATTAAATTTGAAGTAGTTCTTGAAAACATTATGTATGAAAATCTCAAAGGAGACCAGCTTCGTTTGAATCAGATTTTACTGAACCTACTTTCCAATGCAATGAAATTTACGCCCTCGGGAGGAAATATCAAGCTAATTGTCAATCAAAAACAAACCAAGGAAGACTGCGTATTTTGCCATTTTGAAGTAAAAGACAGTGGATGTGGAATCAAGGAAGAGGATAAAAGCCGGATCTTTTTACCCTTTGAACAAGAAAATAGTATGACTTCTCAAAAATATGGAGGAACCGGACTTGGTTTGTCAATTACAAAAAATCTGGTAGACTTAATGCAAGGTGCTATCCGGTTAGAAAGTAAAGAAGGCAAAGGCTCTGCCTTTACAGTAGAATTGCCGTTTCACATAATAGAGCAAAAACAGGAAAAGCTCCTAAGCAGTCTTGAGAATATAAGAGTATTGGTGGTGGATGATGAAAAAGAAGCATTGGAATATACGGCTACGGTTTTAGAACGCCTGAACTTATCTTATACCTTAGCAAGTGACGGAGAACAGGCCTTTGAATGTTTGAAACTTGCAAGAGAAGAAAAAAAGCCATATAAACTCTGCTTAGTTGATTGGAAAATGCCATCTATGAATGGATTGGAAGTTACAAAAAAAATTCGTGAAGAATATGAGGAGGATGCTATGATTATTATTGCATCTGCCTATAATATGAATGAAATGCAAAAAGAAGTACTTTCCGCAGGAGCAAATCTGTGTATCTCAAAACCAATTTTTCAGTCTACCATATATAATCTGATTTCATCCATGGTAAATGGAGATTTCACAAAGTGTACGGCGGAGGCAGATAAATATGATTTTACCGGCTGTAGGATTCTGCTGGTAGAGGATACGGATTTTAACCGTGAAATAGCAGTTGAGCTTTTAGAAATGGTAGGAGCCAAAGTGACTTGTGCGGTAAATGGAAAGGAAGCGGTAGAACTATTAGAAAAGGTAGAAGACAATACCTATGATATTGTTTTGATGGATATCCAGATGCCTATTATGAATGGATTGGAAGCTACAAAAGCAATTCGAAGATTACATCGTGACTATACCAGGAACCTGCCTATATTGGCAATGACGGCAAACGCTTTTATGGAAGATGTGGTTGCCTCCTTATCAGCAGGAATGAACGATCATATTACAAAACCAATTGATACCGATATATTGTATTCGGTTATTCAGAAATACTGGAAGAGATAAAGAAAAGTTATTTCATTAATAATAAAACGACCATTGGAAGTGATCCTCTGGTCGTTTTTATTAAGTTAAGGGAGCTTCTTTTTTTCCTCTTTAGGGAAAGGTTCTTCCTTCTTATGATTTTTTTTCAATGGGGAAGTATCCTGGGAAAACAAAGAAACATTAATAATTTCACCATCACAAATCTGAATACTTTCTATTTTTTCATATTCCTCTGAAGTACTCTTTAGATTCTTTTTCTCCAATAAATGAGAAATAATTCTTCCTACAATAAAATAAATAACAGCAAAGGTAGGAACTCCAACCAACATCCCTACAAGTCCAAACAGTCCACCTCCAAGTAAGATAGAGAAAACAACCCAAAAAGCAGAAAGTCCGGTGGATTCACCAAGTATTTTAGGCCCGATAATATTGCCATCAATCTGCTGCAATACAACAATAAAAATAATGAAATACAAGGCGTGAATGGGACTAACAACTAAAATAAGCAGGGTACTGGGAATGGCTCCAATATAAGGACCAAAAAAAGGAATTACATTTGTTACACCAACAATGACACTAACCAATAGGGTATATGGCATATTTAAACAGGAGAGTCCAAAAAAACATAAAAATCCAATAATGGTAGAATCAATTAATTTCCCAACAATAAAACCACTGAAAATTTGATTGCTTTGACGTACGGTATCAATGATAACATTTGCTGCAGAGTGTTTGCTTAAAGCATAGATTATCATTTTTCCCTGTGCACTGAATTTTTCTTTACTGGCTAATACATAAACGGAGATAATAAGACCAATAAGTAAATTCTTAAACACATTAATGACGCTTAAAACCCCTGTTGCAAAATATCCGGCCCAAGTATTGAGCTGTTTTAATAAATCTCCTTGTGCCCATTCCTCTACATAAGCCGTTCCCTTTATAATAATTTTATCCAAATAATCAGCAGCAAGATCATTGGAAATGGTAAGGTTCTGCACCCATTTTGTAAATTCATTTACATTGTCCGGAAGCTCTTTAATGATGCCAACAATACTAACATACACTTCCGGAATGATTAAACTTCCTAAAATATAAACGGCAATGGAGGCAATGATTAATGCAATAAAAATACTGACATAGCGTAAGAAACTCCTGATTTTTTCTCGTTTATTTATATAAGAAGAAAGCAGCTTTGTAAGATTTTTTTCAAAAAATACAACAATAGGATTTAGAAGATAAGCAATTACTAATCCTAAAGTAACGGGCTGCAGGATGGAGGCTATTTTTCGAAAAATACCTTGAAGGGTATCCATGCGAAACAGTAAAAAGAAAAAGAGGAGGGATGCAGCAATTACTAAAAAACTTACAATTCCCTGAAATAAATATTTCTTTAAACCAATGCGGGTAGGGGAATCTTCTTTGAAGTTTGTTTCTTCCATTTTCATAAGCAAATCCTTTCCGGTGGAAAATATATTTATCACTATTATAACAGATTTGATTGTGAAAAAAAGCACTTTTCGTTTTTTCATTCATATGCTAATAATAAAATGAGGAAGTTTGGTGATAGTATGGCATATAAGGTGACCATAGATGCAGGACACGGAGGTTTTGATAACGGCGCTGCATATGCAGAGCGAAAAGAAAAAGAGGAAGCACTTCGCCTTGCCTTGCAAGTAGGACAAATTTTGTCCGATAATGGTGTGGATGTAAATTATACAAGAACTACCGATATTTATCAAAGACCACTTAGAAAAGCTGAAATTGCAAATGAGGCGGAGGCAGATTTATTTGTGTCCATACACAGAAATTCTTCGGAGACGCCCAATCAATATAATGGAGTTCAGACCTTGATTTATAATAAGGGAGACGAAAAAGAACAATTGGCAAAAAATATAAATGAAGAACTGGGGGAAGTAGGTTACACCGTTCTTGGAGAAGAAGTACGTCCCAATCTTATTGTATTAAATCAGTCACAAATGCCTGCTGTTTTAGTGGAGGCTGGTTTTATTAATTCGGAAAAGGATAATGAACTTTTTGATACAAGATTTTATGAAACAGCAAATGCCATTGCACGAGGCGTTATTAAAACCATTATGGAAGGTTAAAAAATATTTTGGAATCCAAGAGGTTTTGTGATAAAATAGAAACGTAGTCCCTGCAAAGCAGGTACGAATGAAAAAAAGAAAACTCTGGGAGGATATAGTATATGGCACAAATTATAGATGGTAAAAGGATTGCCACAGAAATAAAAGAGGAATTACGTGAAAAGACCGCTTCTTTAAAAAAAGAGGGGAAAACAATAGGCCTTGCTGTTATTCAGGTAGGAAATGATCCGGCTTCCGATGTTTATGTAAAAAATAAAAAAAAGGCATGTGCCTACATTGGAATTGAGTCATTCGCTTATGAACTACCGGAAAATACAACACAGGAAGAGCTTTTGGAAGTAGTGAAAACCCTAAACCAAGAAGAAAAGGTAAAGGGTATTTTGGTACAATTGCCATTACCAAAACATATTGATGAAGATTTTGTAATAAAGGCAATTGCACCTGAAAAAGATGTAGATGGCTTTCATCCACAGAGTGTTGGAGCTTTGAGCATTGGACAAAAGGGTTTTGTTTCCTGTACACCCGCAGGAATCGTTGAACTGTTAAAACGGTCCCATATAGAAATAGAGGGAAAAGAATGCGTAATAGTAGGAAGAAGCAACATTGTTGGTAAACCAATGGCTCTGCTTTTATTACGTGAAAATGGCACCGTTACTATTTGCCACTCTAAAACAAAAGATTTGAAAGAATTTACAAAACGTGGAGACATTTTAATTGTTGCTATGGGAAAGCCCCGCTTTATTACAAAAGAATATGTCAAGGAAGGTGCGGTTGTCATTGATGTTGGAATGCATAGAGGAGAAAACAATAAGCTCTGTGGTGATGTTGATTACGAAAGTGTAGAACCAATTGCCTCCTATATCACGCCGGTACCAGGTGGAGTTGGACCAATGACCATCGCAATGCTTATGAAAAACTGCGTAGATGCAGCTTTATAAACTTAAGTTCCATCGTAGAAATTGTACAATGTAAAAAAAGGGTGTCCCCTATTCCAAGAGAATTCGTTATATTCTCAGGAACAGGGGACACCCTTTGACTTTATTGAATTTCAGTTACAATGGAAGAATCGGTTCCTTCAATATAAGAAAAGCGAATGGAACTTCCCTCTTTATAACGTACAATGGAAATATGATCAGCAACTACAACATCATAAATGGTATCTTGTCCTTTTAATAGAAAATAATAATGAGAATTTCCATCGATTACACACTCGGAAATCTTGTCTATAATACCGGAGGTTTTTGCATCATTGGAGGCATCCCCAATGCTGATATTATTTTCCTTAAGCTGTACCATATAGTCTTTTTCACACTGGGTAATGGTATCACCAATGGCAACAATGGTATATTGCTCAATATTTACCATGGCATATTTTTTAACAAGACCGGCGGCATCTTTTAGAGCGATAAAATAGGTAGGTCTTTCCCCTATATTTAGAAGAAGCGGGAAGGTTGCCTTATAAGCAAGATTTTGTACCTTACCTTCTGCCGATGCCATTGCAGAATACTCTTTTGCACCGGCAATGGAATAAAAGTTTGTTTCTGCAGTTCGCTGGTTCATTAACACAAACCCGACGATGGACTCATCACTTGTTACGCTTGTAATACCCGTATATACCCAAACATCATCATTTAGAGCAATGTAATTATAGCCTTCTGTTGTTTGCAGACAATCTCTTTGCCCTAAGATAGAATTGATGAAACCATGTTTTAGAGTTCCATAATAATTATAATAAGAAACTAAAAGTTCCGGAGAATAAGCACGGTCAATCCAGTTTGGCACATCTTTTACAGCATAGTTAAGGAGCTCTCCAGTAATAGCATTTACAAGAACTACATTCTTAACGGTTTGTCCTCCAAATAATCCAATGGTAAAGTCTTTTACAGGACATACCCAGTATGGAACGCCCTCATCGTTGATTTCAAAATTAATGGTATCAAAAATGTAGGTTGGATAGTTAAAACGAAGGTAACGGTGAATATATCTTCCGAAATGTTCGGATTCGGAATATTTAATTCCTTCTTTCAATTTCACACATTCTGCAGTCTGGGAGGTCATATCAATCTTAATATAAGCAGGAAGACCATTGCCTCGGTTGGTAAACCACTTAAACAAGTTTGCATACTGTAAAGGGGTAACACGTACAGGAGTACCGTTTTGATTAATCTGGGTGTAATTATCTGCAACCTCAAACTGTGAAACAAATTCCACCATACTTCCCATCTTTCGAGAACCAATAAGAGTTGCAGATTCCTTATCTAAAATGGGAATGTCATTAAAGGAAATTTGTTCTACGTCCTCGGTAAAGTCCCGTTCCTCTATTTGAATTAATTCCCGGTACTTACGTGAATTAATAATAGGAGAGGACAACAGACTGCCCAAAATGAAAATAAGAATAAGGGCAAGTGTTATGACAATAAAAAATTTGAAAAGCTTATTTTGTTTCAATGGTCTTTGAAAATCCATATTGAAACTGCCATTTTCCTGTTTGATTTTCAGACGATTCCAAAAGAATACTGAAATAACCGATGCAATAATAAAAACAGCAATCAAGAACATCCAAAAATCAGAAGAATGGATATTAATAGCCGGCAGATACATATAATAACTGACTCCACCAACTAATAATAATAAAACAATGGAAATTAAAATTATTTTTATTTTTTTCATGTTGCATTACCTCCATAATTTAGAGCATTAAATTCACTCCTTTAGTCACAAAATATCATACCATATTTGAAAGAAAAAGAGTATCTATTTTTTAGTATTTCCTTTTTTATCAAATAATGTTACAATAATGAAACGTAACGTGTTAAGAAAGGAAAAAATATTTTGAGAATTTTATTTATTTCGCTTGGGTGCGATAAAAACCTGGTAGATAGTGAGGTTATGTTAGGTCTTATTCGTGAAAAAAATTATGAAATTACAAACAATGAAAAAGAGGCAGATATTGTTGTTGTGAATACCTGCTGTTTTATAAACGATGCAAAAGAGGAAAGCATTGAAACCATTCTTGAAATGGCAGAGTTGAAAAAAACAGCAAATCTAAAGGCACTTATTGTTACCGGCTGCTTAGCCCAACGCTATCGGGAAGAAATAGAGGAAGAGATTCCGGAAGTGGATGCGGTGGTGGGAACCACAGGATATGAACGAATTGGGGAAGTGATAGAGAAAGCGCTGGAAGGGAAAAAAACGGAAAGCTTTCAAGATCTTTCTTATTTACCAAAAGGAAACGGAAAACGCATCAATACCACAGGAGGTTATTTTTCTTACCTAAAGATTGCTGAAGGCTGTGACAAGCATTGTACGTATTGTATTATTCCAAGTATTCGTGGAAATTATCGAAGTGTGCCAATGGAATCGCTCATTGAGGAAGCGACGATACTGGCGGAGAGTGGAATAAAAGAGCTTATGCTGGTAGCTCAGGAAACCACCTTATATGGTGTGGATATTTATGGAAAAAAGATGCTTTCTGCATTATTAAAAGAATTATGTAAAATACCGAAATTAGAATGGATTCGCATTTTGTACTGCTATCCGGAAGAAATTACCGATGAATTGATTCAAACAATAAAGGAAGAAGATAAAATCTGCAATTATCTGGATATTCCAATTCAACATAGTTCAGATTCTATGTTAAAAAGAATGGGAAGAAGAACCTCAAGACAGGATTTAATCAATATAGTGGAAAAACTTCGAAAAGAAATTCCCAATATTGCACTTCGAACAACTTTGATAACCGGATTTCCAGGAGAGACAGAAACAGACCAGGAAGAATTACTGGAATTTGTGAACCAAATGGAGTTTGATCGTCTGGGCGTATTTACGTATTCACCAGAAGAGGGAACCCCTGCTGCTATTATGGAAAATCAAATACCGGAAGAAATTAAAATAGAAAGACAGCAGCAGCTCATGGAATTACAACAAGAAATTGCTTTTGAAAAAGCGGAAAGAATGTTATCCCAAAAAGTAAGAGTTATGATTGAAGGAAAGCTTCCAGAAGATGGAATCTACATTGGTAGAACCTACAAAGATGCACCGAATGTTGATGGCTTGATTTTTGTAAATACCAAGAAAGAACTGTTGTCCGGCGATATGGTAAATGTTTTTATTACAGAAGCAAGGGACTATGACTTAATGGGAGAAATGATAGAAGAACAGGAGGAAATATAAGTATGAACCTACCAAATAAATTAACAATTGCCCGGGTGTGCATGATTCCATTTTTTGCATTTTCATTATTGAGTACAACCCTTCCTTATGGAAAATATATAGCGGTGGCTATTTTCATAGTGGCGTCTTTAACGGATTGGCTGGATGGAAAAATTGCAAGAAAACATAACTTGATTACGAATTTCGGTAAATTTATGGATCCATTAGCCGATAAGCTTTTAGTTTCCTCCGCATTGATTTGCTTTGTGGAAATGGGGTTAGTGCCCTCTTGGATTATTATCATCATCATCAGCCGTGAATTTATTATTAGTGGATTTCGTCTGGTAGCTTCCGATAGTGGCATTGTCATTGCTGCTAACTACTGGGGAAAAATAAAAACAGTTTGTCAGATGATAATGGCTATTCTACTGATTGTACACATTGAAAATCCAATTTATGCAATGGTAGAACAGATTTTCATATACCTGTCTCTTGGGTTAACGGTGATTTCTCTGGTGGATTATGTATGGAAAAATCGACAGGTATTATCTGTAAAATAAAAATTATATTTTCAGATAAAGATACCGAAAGTGTGAAGAAGGGAGTTAAACTATATGGTTGTAGAATTAATTAGTGTTGGAACTGAAATTTAAAAGTGAAACAATGAAAATACCAATGCTGCTAATTAAGCAGTGAAATGTGCAAAACTGGGATTGTATTC
>JAVXEO010000013.1:32608-39846 GCA_036658435.1 Acetivibrio sp. | reverse complement strand
TTGAAATATTACCGATACACAGGTCCATTTTACAGAGTTTAGTTCTTTTTTTATGGTTGCTATGGTTGCCACACAGGGTGTATATAGTAAGCAGAAAACCATAAATGCGTAAGCATTTAAAGCTGTAAATCCCTGTTCTGCCAAGATTTCGGTCAAGGTATGCATACCAACTGCCGAGTTTATGTTTCCTATTCCAAACAAAACCGCCATGCTGGAAACCACCACTTCTTTTGCTGCAATCCCCGAAAATAAAGAAAGCACAATCTGCCACATACCAAGTCCTGCCGGCACCAACACCGGAACCAGTACTTTTCCAAGCATGGCACCAAAACTTTGACTCATATCGGTAACCAAGCCCTTCGGTCCAAAATTCAAAACGGTCCACACGATAATAGAGGCAATAAAAATCGTCGTTCCCGCTTTTGTCAAATAATCTCTTACCTTTTCCCAAACGTAAATAAAGATCGTTCTTTTATTGGGTATTTTATATTCCGGAAGTTCAATCAGCAATGTATTTATTTCTTTTTTTCCGCCAAACCGATTCATGATCATGGCAACCAAAATAGCAATGGATAATCCTATGATATACATGGAAAATGCTGCAAACATAGCATACCTTCCAAAAAAAAGCTGAGAAAACAAAACATAAATGGGGAGTCTTGCACTGCAGGACATAAAAGGAGTTACAAAAATGGTGCGAAACCGGTCTTTGGGATCTTCCAATGCACGAGACGCCATTATCGCCGGCACCGTGCAGCCAAAACCTAGCAGCATAGGGATAAATGCCCGACCGGAAAGTCCAAGTTTTCCCATAAGTCCATCCATAACGTAAGCAACCCTTGACATATATCCGCTATCTTCTAATATTGCCAGTGCTAAAAAAAGGATAAATATATTTGGCAGGAAGGATAAAATTCCTCCCACTCCGGCTATGATTCCCTCCACTACCAAAGAGGTTACGATTTCTCCCGCTCCAATGTATTGGAGCATATGCAGCACTCCATCTGAAAATCCATTTAAGAGAATTTCAAAACCGCCTTTTAGAAAATCACCCACTGCAAAGGTCAGAAAAAAAACAATTGCCATAATTCCCAGAAAAATTGGCATTCCCCAGATAGGGTGTGTCAAAATACGGTCTATTTTATTCGTGGATTCTTCTTTCGTTGCCTTATTGACTAAAACTTCCTCAATCACTTCTTCAATAAAATCATATTTTTGATTAATAATCTCCGTTTCATAGGAATGGGTTACAATATCTTTTAATTCAATGGGATATTTTTCTATAATTTCTGGATCCATTTCCAACATTTTTATAGAGTGCCATCTTACATTTACAATATTGGGATACTTTTTTAAAAGACGTTCACTGATATTATCAATTTTATCTTCGATTTCGTCCTCATATACCACGGCATAGTCCCTGTGATGCTGGTGCATATGTCTGCCGCTTCTTTTCTTATCCAAACAGTAATGATGATGTTCCAGGTTACTATCCAGCATCTTTGTTTTATGATGCGCTACTGTGTGCATCAAAATATCCAATCCGGTTTTTTTTCTGGCAGATACGGGAATGCAGGGAATTCCCAGCATTTCTGGAAGGCGGTGAAGGTCAATTTCCATTCCTCGCTCTTCCACAATATCCATCATATTAAGAGCTAGTATTACCGGTTTTCCAAGCTCAATTAATTGTAATGTCAAATATAAGTTTCTCTCAAGACAAGAGGCATCCGCAATGTCCACAATAACATCCACTTCATCTTCTAAGATATACTGTCTGCTTAGTTTTTCCTCCATTGTATAAGAAGTCAGACTATAAATACCCGGTAAATCCACAAGATTAAAATGATGCTCATGATATTTCATAGCACCTTCTTTTTTTTCAACCGTTACCCCCGGCCAGTTTGCCACCTTTAGCTTTGCTCCTGTATAGGCATTAAATAGCGTGGTTTTTCCACAATTTGGGTTTCCTATAAATCCTACGTTTAATACATCCTTCACTGATTCATGCCTCCTTGATACGTATTTTATCTGCTATCTTCTTCCCTGTTGCCAAACGAGTGCCTCTAACCATGAAAATTACAGAGCCACCCTTTTTATTGTTTAAAACATGTATTCTAGTTCCTACCGTAAGTCCCAATGCTTGTAAACGGCGTAAGATGGTTCCTTCCAATTCCAATTGTTCAATCTCATAATGGTTTCCTATACTTCCTGCTGTTAAATACATATGCTTTTTCTCCAATTGATAATAGTTATCATTTACTTTTTTATTTTACACGCTATTCCACTTCTTGTCAACCTCTTCTTGACCAAAACAGTATCCTACAGTAAAGTATACATAGTAGAATTTTTTAGGAAAAAGAGGTGTTTTTATGAAATTATGTATTGATGTAGGAACAACTACCATTGCTATTGCTGCTTTTGATGACTTCTCCGGATTACGAATAGAAGAAACTTTCTTAAATCAACAACGGTTTTTTGGCGTTGATGTTATTTCCCGTATCAAAGCTTCTATGGATGGTTCCGGAGAAATGCTCCGTTCTTTACTTCAAAATAATTTGTCACAAGGAGTTGATCGTATTTTAGAAAAAGCCGGTGTTAGAGAAAATTCGATTACTTCCGTTACTCTTGCCGCTAATACAACCATGGTTCACCTTCTTCTTGGTTACTCCTGTCAAAACCTTTCAGCCTATCCTTTTGAGCCGGTTTTTCTGGATACCCTTACACTGCCTTCCCATGAAATTTTTGGAAAAGATAAATTGACCTGTCCTATAACCATACTTCCCGGCATTTCTGCTTTTATAGGAGGGGATATTCTTTCCGGTTTATATCAAATCAATATGGACCAGAGGGAGGAGCTTACTTTCTTTCTTGATTTAGGTACCAATGGTGAAATGGCTCTTGGAAATAAAAATCGAATTCTTACGGCTTCCGCCGCTGCGGGACCTGCTTTTGAAGGTGGCAATATTAAATATGGAATGGCTGCAATAAAGGGCGCTATTTATCATATTGACCTTATTGATGAGAAGATAAGCTTTAAAACCATAGAGTATGGAAGACCTGTGGGTATTTGTGGAAGCGGAATCATAGATCTTGCCTCTGAACTTTTAAAAAATAAAATCATGGATTCTACCGGACTTTTAAGAGAGCCTTACTTCTCAGAAGGATTTTATGTTACAAAGGCACCCCAGGGAAAAGAAGGCATTGGGTTCTTTCAATCGGATATTCGTGAAGTACAAATGGCAAAATCTGCTATTCGTGTTGGAATCCAGCTTCTTTGTAAAGAATATGGCTGTAGGGAATCGGACATAAAAAAAGTTTATCTTTCTGGTGCCTTTGGTTCTTCCTCTAACTTGGAAAAAGCCTTTGATATCGGTCTTTTCCCACTTTCATGGAAAAATGTTCTGACTCCTCTTGGGAATACCTCCCTTCTGGGTGCCATAAAATATGCTACCCAAAAGGATTCCGAATTTCGCACTTTTGTTATAAAAAAGAAGTCCCAGGTTTTATACCTTGCCAACTCTCCGGATTTTGAAAAGGAATATATCAGTCACCTGAATTTTTAGAATATAAGCAGCCACAATAATTTTGACGGTATAAATTGTATTCCTTTGATAGTTCAATGGAACGTTTATATCCATTTTTCTTTTTGAAATCAGAGGGCAGGAAGGAAATTTCTTCTTTTTCCCCCACCTTTTCCCCTATTTCATTTAATTTTTGGGCATTCTTAAGGGGGCTGATGGATAAGGTGGTTGTAAAATAATCAAATCCTCTTTTTTTTGCTAAAATAGCGGTTTCTTTTAGTCTGAGTTCATAACATTGAAAACAGCGGTTTCCGCCCTCCGGTTCTTTCTCCAACCCCTTTGCTATTTCATAGAAGCGTTCCGGTTCATAGCTTCCCTCTTCCACCATCGCTTTATGTAAAAGATGCGGATTCATAGTCTCAATTAGGCATTTTTGTTCTTCTACCCTTTTACTATATTCTGTTTTTGGTGAAATATTGGGATTATAATAAAATACAGTAATTTGAAAATACTGAGATAGATATTCCAGACAATAACTGCTGCAGGGTGCACAGCAGCTATGTAAAAAAAGTGTTGGAACCTTTCCTTCTTTTTGGTTGTCTTCCACTATCTCTTCCAATCTTTTTTGATAATTTATTTGATTCATTTTCTTGTTTTCTTCTTTCTTAAATTGAGATATATTAGAAAGATAACACATATTTTAAAAAATTTGAAGACTTTTTGGAAAGTTTCTCGTTATAGATATTGAGAAACGAAAAGTAAAAGGTGGTGGAGAAAATAGATGTCAATACATATCTTGCAGATTTAATGAACCAGTATACGAATCTCATATACTCTATCTGTTATAAGATAACAAATAACTCATTTGATGCACAAGATTTAACCCAGGAAACATTTTTATCGGTTTACAAAAACCTCCCCTCCTTTGATGGGACAAATGAAAAAGCTTGGATTACAAGAATTGCCACAAATAAGTGTTTGGATTATATCAAAAGTGCAGGTAAACGAACGCTTCCTACGGAAGATACCTATTTTGAAGTTATGGAAAGCCCGATTTCAACTCCGGAGCAGACTTATTTAGAGAAAAGTGACAAAGAACAGATTCTATTTCTTTGTCAAACATTAAAACCACCTTATGATACCATTGCAACTTATTATTTTTATGAAGAAATGACCGTTGCAGAAATTGCCATGAAATCCGGTAAAAAAGTTAAAACCATACAAACACAGGTTTATCGTGCAAAGAGCTTATTAAAAAGCAAATGGAGAAAGGAGATATCATAAATGGAAAATAAGCATATAGATTCCCAAACACTAAAAAAGTTTCATTCCCATCAATTGGGAGAGTCTGCATCCCTTGCACTACTAGAACATGTCTCTCAATGTACGTACTGCGCTGCTTTGTTTGCAGAAAGCTTTCACGATGAAATGCTGGTTGCACCCCCAAGAAATCTGAAGGAGCAAATTTTAATTGAAGTTTCTCGTACAAAACCTCTTTCTCCAAAGAGCCAGTTGTTTTTTTATAGTTTACGGGTTTGTGCCGGTATGTGTGGTGCTCTTTTCCTTTTATTTACAAGCTTTTGGAATAAGCCGGTTCTCTCTTACCCGATCGAAAAACCCTCTGTTTCTTTTGATTTTTTAGAAAATGTAAATACTTCTTTGAGTGACTTTACTTTTCAAATCAATGAAACTATGAACTCTTTTGTAACCAATCAAACTACTATAACTGGAGGTAATTACAATGATTAAAAGAAAAAGAAAATTTTTAACCTTCTGCTTCTCTTGTCTTCCCGGAGCAGGACACATGTATTTAGGATTTATGAAACAAGGAATTTCTATTATGACGCTTTTTTTTGGTATTTGCTTTGTCGCAACCATGTTAAATATGGGGCCCATTCTTTTTGTTCTGCCGGTCTTATGGTTTTATAGTTTTTTTGATACTCACAACAAGAACTCTATGTCCGATGAAGATTTTTATAAGATTCATGATGAGTATTTATTTAATATGAATTTTTCAGAACTTCAACTTCTCTTACAGGGTAAATTTCGTATCATCATTGCGGTTGTCTGTATGCTAATGGGCGTTGGTCTTTTATTCTCCAACTTTACATCCCTTTTGTATCAATTTCTGCCTTATGAAAATTATGCTTATATTGACCATTTTCTCAACAAAGTCCCTCAAATTATCCTTGCTGTATTTATCATCTTAGTTGGTATTCGTTTAATTAAAGGAAAACAGTCTGACCTTGCTCAACAAATTGAAGAGGAGAAGAAACATGAAGACGCGTAGAGTTGGAACTTTTACTTTGGGTGCAGCCTTAATTTCATTTGGTCTTTTATTTACTGCACATATTTTTTCCATGAAAATTTCTTATGAATTAATCATGAAGCTTTGGCCTCTTATTTTTATTTTTCTGGGTATTGAAGTTTTAATTTCTTATTTTAGAGAAAAGGAAGGACGCATTGTATATGATGGCGGTGCTATTTTTATTATGGTTCTTCTTACCATCTTTGCCATTGGAATGGGCTGTGTAGAATTATGTTTTAATTATATCCAACATTATTCTCCCCTGCTCTAATGTTTTAGATCGTAAATGCCGATAGACTAGGTAGAATAGAAGTTATTTTCACACCTACCAAGGAGGGTATGCTATGAACACAAATGGAATTTCAAATTTAGGAAGTACATTTACTTCCACTTCTACATCTTATGCAGAAACTGTTTCCTCTAAAAAGTCTTCCGTAACAACTCCCGCAGCCGGTAATTCTGCTGCCGTGTATGAAGCAAATAAGGGGGAGAAGACAGACTCTTCAAAAAAGACCTATAAGAAAGACTCCGCTACCATTAACAAATTGATGAGTGATTTGGAACAGCGTCAGAATCAGCTGAAAGATTTAGTAGAGAAGACCCTTAGAAAACAGGGACAGACCTTTCAAACTTCACAAAGCATTTTTGATATCTTAAAGTCAGGAAAAGTAGAGTTCTCTTCTTCCGATATAGCAACCGCCAAAGAAGATGTTTCCGAAGAAGGCTATTTTGGAGTAAAACAAACTTCCGAGCGCCTCTACTCTTTTGCTTTTGCTTTAACCGGTGGAGATCCTTCCAAAGCAGATAAAATGATGTCCGCTATTGAAAAAGGCTTTAAGCAGGCAACGAAGTCATGGGGCGATGAACTTCCGAGCATCTGTAAAGATACGTTAGAAGCAACCCGTGAAAAGATTCAAGCTTGGAAAGACGGAACCGTTACCGAATAATTTTTCCATAAAAAACCTTCAAACGAACTTTTTATACATTCGTTTGAAGGTTTTTCTTCGTTCTTATTCCACATCTTCGTTCTTATTCCACATCTTCTTCCGTTTCTATTTCTTCTTTATCCTGGTTGTTCTCCTCCGAAGTATCTTGCTTATCCTCTTTGGCGTCTGCCATATCCTCTTTGGCGTCTGCCATATCCTCTTTGGCATCTGCCATATCCTCTTCTTTTTCTTTGGCGTCTGCCTTATCCTCTTCTTTTTCTTTGTTCTTTTTTAATGTAGATCTTACATTATTTTTTTTTTCGTGTAAGGAACTTGTATTGGTTTTAATCTTCTTTTCGTCCTCATCATCTTCATCTTCTTCATCGTCTTCATCATCTTGGTCTTCTACATCGTCTTTGTTTTTTTTGTCGTCTTTGTTCTTTTTGTCGTCTTTGTCCTCTACATCGTCTTTGTCGTCTTCAT
>JAVXEO010000013.1:4855-32508 GCA_036658435.1 Acetivibrio sp. | reverse complement strand
TCGTCTTTGTTCTTTTTGTCGTCTTTGTCCTCTACATCGTCTTTGTCGTCTTCATCGTCTTTGTCGTCTTTATCGTCTTTATCGTCTTTGTCGTCTTTGTCTTCTTCATCGTCTTTGTCGTCTTTGTCCTTTTTGTCGTCTTTGTCCTCTACATCGTCTTTATCCTCTTCCTCGTCTTTATCCTCTTCCTCGTCTTTGTCGTCTTCCTCATCTTTATCGTCTTCATCGTCTTTGTCGTCTTCTGTTTTTTCTTTCTTTTCTACAATTTCACCTGTATTAGCACAAATAGTATATTGATAGTGAACTCCATTTTTTTCAACCTCTACTTCATAGTAAACCTGATTTTTATCGTATTCCATTTCTACCTCTTCAATTTTTGCACCCGGAATCGATTTTAAAATTATATCTTTTACTTTTTCTTCTCCAATGTATTCTGACTTATCCGTTACTATATCCTCTAAATTCATATTTTTATTTGCTTGAATTAATTGGGTTAATTCACCAATTGACATTCCTGCCAGTTCCTCCATATTTAAGGAATTGTCCTTTTGGATCATGTTGTAAATAAAAAGTGCCTTTCCATGAGAAATATTATATTTTTCAGCCAGTTCATCCATATTCTCTTTTACATCTTTTTCCTGGTTCAATACCAACAGGTTTAAATCGTTTTTTCCTACAAACTGATTAATATCTGAGGATATTTTTTCTTTTAATTCCTCTGCCTTTCCGGCTTTTTTACTCTCTACGGTTATTAAAATTGCATTGTTGGTATCATTAATGTAACCCAGCTGCAGCATAGAGCCCATAATTGCATTTGATGCTACATCAATGTCTACTTTCTTCAAATTCATTCCATTTAGTACCTTTTCTGCATCTTCATTTAAGGCAACAACCTCCGTTACCTGATCTTTTCCATTTATCTGAATTTCCAGGCTTGGATTCAAATCCATATCTACAATGGAAATTACTCTTGCATTTTCTGCCTGCACTCCTACAACAAAAACACATAAACAAGCTGCCATTGCTAATCCTACGGCATATACGGCTTTTTTTATATTTTTTCCTTTTCTCATATTGATCATTTCCTCCTTTTTTACAATTGGTTTTGATGCAACATTTTGATAGATGTCCGGAGTCTGCGCTTCTACCGCACGACGCAGTCTTTCTTTAATTTCTTTATTCTTCATAAGGCAACCTCCTAATTATAAATGTTCTCTAAGTTTTTTTAGGGAGCGGTGATACTTTGATAATACGCTTCCCAATGGACATTGAAGAATCTCTCCAATCTCCTTATGTTTCATTCCCACTACAACATGCAGCATAACAATTTGCCTTTCCTCATCATCTAAAACCTTCATTGCTGTTTCCAGCACGATTTTATCCTCTGGGTTCTCACGATAGGACAGGTGAATATCGTTTTCCATCTGTTCCGATATTTCATCTGTTACAAAACGATTTTTCCTAAGTTTCATTAAGCAAAGGTTTCGTGTAATTGTTATAATCCATGCCATGGGCTTTTCGCAGGCATTATATGTATGGGCTGTTTCCCTGATTTTAATATACGTATCCTGCATAATGTCCTCTGCATCGTGCACGTTCTTTAATATAGATAAGGCATAGCCATAAATTGCTCGATCCGTAAGTTGGTATAGTTTCTGAAATGCCGGCTTCTCATCTCTTCCTATTGCCAGAATCAGTTCATCCATAATTTTTTTATCATTATTTTCAGCGCTTACTGATAAATCAAAAAATAGAAACATAGTATAACTCCTTTCATATATAACAATGCACAAGGGGCACTATTTATTGCATATTTATCTGCATATTTTAAATTAAATTAACATTTGACTTCAGTATAGCAAATATAATATTGATTGTACAGTAAAAGCAAAAAGCAGTGGAAAAATCTCTTCATATCCTGATTTTTCACTGCTTTCTGTTTTATTTTAATATTTGTACAATCTTTTTTATTTGCATTCTTTTTTATTTGCAATCTTTTTTATTTGCATTCTTTTTTATTTGCATTCTTTTTTATTTGCATTCTTTTTTATTTTTCATATATGCCATCCATTATGGACGAAGTCCGGAACCACCCTGAACATGAATGGTTTCCCCTGACATATAGGACGCATCAAAACTGCAAAGAAATACACAGATTTTTCCAATATCATTTTCTGCATCTCCATATTTTCCAAGAGGTATGGCCTCTAAGGTTCTTGCAAATATTTCCGGATTTTCTTCTTTCCAGTGTATCAGTGCATCCGTAAGAACCAATGGACATACTACGTTTACATTGATTCCATAAGCTCCCCACTCCGTTGCTGCTACTCGTGTCAAGCCTCGAATCCCCTCTTTTGCTGCCGCATAGGAACTTTGTCCAACCTTTCCCGTAAGGCCTGCTCCTGATGCAAAGTTAACAACCGATCCTTTTGTTTCACATAAATATGGAAATGCATATTTCATATAGTAAAAAGTTCCATACAGCCCAGAATAAACCGCTTTGTCAAAATCTTTTGTGGAATGTTCCACTAAAAGTTTGCCGGATGCCGATGCCTGGGCATTGTTAATTACTCCATCTAATCTTCCAAAATGTGCAACCCCTTCTTCTATTACCCTTATAACCTCTTCTTCTTTTGATCCATCTGCTACAATAGCCACTACTTCACAGTCAAAGTCCCTCTCGACTTCTTTCTTTGTTTTTTCCATACCTTCCGGAAACAAATCGGTTAAAATAAGCTTTGCTCCTTCCCCTGCAAAAGCTCTGGCAATTCCTCTGGCAATTCCGCCTCCACCTCCGGTAATTAATATAACTCTTCCTTCCATTCTTCTTAACTTCTGTTTCTGCAATTCTTCCAATACTCTGGTCATTTACTTTTCCTCCAATCATAATAATCGGCGGATACTTATGTCTTTGCGCATGGTCCGCATCCCGCTTTAGTCTAAGTAAATTATACCACTCAAAAATATTTTTTGTCAATAAATAACATTTTTTTAACAATCTTTATTCCTTTTGGATGAATTTATATAGCACATTTACTAAGAATTTAAAGAAAATACAGTTTTTCCATCTTTTATAGTTTCAAGAACTCGAATTTTTGAAATTCTATCTTTGGAAACCGTAAGGGGATTTTCCTCTAAAATTACAAAATCCGCTTTTTTTCCTTCTTTGATACTACCTTTTTCCTCTTCTTCAAAATATTGATATGCTCCATAAATAGTAACGGCTTTGAGGGCGTCCAACACCTCAATGCTTTCTTTTTCACCCAAAAGAACACCACTCTTTGTTCTTCGGGTCACCGCACACTGAACCGTTTCCAGCATATTAGGCTCAATAACCGGGGCATCCTGATGAAAAGTATAAATCATTCCCTTTTCCTTTGCCGAATGTGCCGGACTGATTCCCTGGGCTCTGTCGTATCCAAAGTTTGCAATGTGAATGTCTCCCCAATGAAAAATATGAGCAATAAAGAAAGAGGGTATCATCTGCAATTTGGCTGCCTGTGTAAGTTGCTCTTCCGTCATTAGCTGCGCATGAATAATCACCGGCCTTATCTGTGAAACGTTTTTATTTTCACAAGCCACCCTTTCCACGGCATTGATGTATTGCTCAATTGCCGCATCCCCATTACAATGTGCAAGAATCTGGAATCCCTGTTCTGCCGCCATCTCTACCGCCGCCAATACTTCTTCATCACTCATGGTTCCATAACCGCAGTAGTCTTCACTTCCCCTATAGGGTGTTTTCATCCATGCCGTTTTCACCTGTGGTGATCCATCCAGAAATATCTTATATCCACCTATCTTAAAATGATTCTCATATTTTTTTACTCCATGAGGGAAAGCCTTTTCTAGTTCTTTCATGGAATTGCAATCTGGGTAGCCAACCACATCCACCACAAGAAGCCCGCTTTCTAAAAGTCCCTGATAAAGAGGGAGCATCTGAGTAACCATCATTCCTTCCTGCACCGTGGTAATTCCATAGGAAAGATACTTTTCCTGAGCCTGGCGGTATGCCTCTAGCATCCTTTGGAAGTCTACAAGAGGAACCTTCTTAATACAGGCAATATAGGCGGCTTCCTCCATATATCCATTTAATTTTCCATCCTGATGTCCAATCACTCCCCCTTCCGGTGAAGGGGTATTTTCTGTAATTTTTAAAATCTCCAATGCCTTGGAATTAAGCACTCCGCAATGTCCGGACTGGTGTTGTAAAATAAGGGGGTGCTCCGGTGCCACAGTATCTAAAAATTCTCGTGTTGGATGGCATTTGGAAGGAAGCATATTGTGGTCATATCCCTTCGCCACCACCCACTCTCCAATGGGAGTATGGTGAATTTTTATAAAAGAGGTGATTTTTTCTTCTATTTCGTTTAAAGAAAGGGTTTCTTCCAAAGATACCTGTAGTTGTGCATTGGCATAGGAAGAAAAATGGCTATGGGCATCTATAAAAGCCGGAATCATTGTTTTATGTGCAAGATCTATCTTCTCCCCATTGGGGGCTGCTGCCTGTAATTCCTCCAAGCTGCCTTTTTTTACTATTCGATCTCCATCAACCAAAACTGCCGATGTATATAAGTCTGCTTCCATTGTTAAAATAGTTCCATTATAAAATATTTTTTTCACACTACGTTCCTCCCTATAGTCAAAGAGCCTCCCTAACAAAATAGATACCTGTTTCATACCTGTTTTATCAAGAAGGCCATTAAATAACTCATTCTTTATAGTAAATAAATTCCTTTTTTTTCACATTCCTCCACCATGATTTCAGGCCATAAAGAAGACTGCACCTCTCCAATGTGGGCTTTTCGAAGAAAAAGCATACAGATTCTGGACTGTCCAATGCCTCCTCCAATGGTATAAGGAAGTTCTCCATTTAATAAGGCTTTCTGAAAAGGCAGTTTCGCTCTTTCACTTACTCCACGAATGGCAAGCTGTCTTTCTAAGGCTTCCTCATCTACACGAATTCCCATAGAAGAAAGTTCCAGGGCAATATCCAGTATTGGATAGTAAATCAGAATATCGCCATTAAGCGACCAATCATCATAATCTGGTGCACGGCCATCGTGAATCTCTCCTGATGCTAGCTCTCCCCCTATCTGCATAAGAAATACGGCACCTTTCAGCTTTGTAATCTCATATTCTCTCTCTTTCGATGTCAGCTTTGGATACATATCTTCCAGTTCCTGTGCTGTCATAAAGAATATTTCATCTGGAAGGATGCGGTTAATAAATCCATATTTCTCCGACATATATTTTTCCGTATTCCTAAGTGCCTTATAGACTTTCTTAACGGCAGACTTTAAAGTTGGGAAGTCTCTTTCATCCTTATAAATAATCTTTTCCCAATCCCACTGGTCTACAAATAAGGAGTGGATATTATCCGTATCTTCATCTCTGCGGATAGCGTTCATATCCGTATACAATCCTTCTCCATGTTTAAATCCATAACGCTTTAACGCCTGTCTTTTCCATTTAGCGAGAGAATGGACAATTTCGGCCTCTCTGTCATTCTGTTCCTTAATTCCAAAGCTTACCGGACGTTCCACTCCATTTAATGTATCATTTAATCCGCTTTCCGGAACCACAAATAAAGGCGCAGAAACGCGTGTTAAATTTAACTGGTTTGCAAGTTCCCTTTCAAAAAAATCTTTTACATATTTTATAGCTACTTCCGTTTCCCTTATATTTAGTTTGGAACTATATTTTTCCGGCATTATTATTGGGTTCATAGGTTTCTCCTGTTCTATATTTCTTCTATACAGTATCTCATTGCATTAGTAAAGTTATTGATGTTATATTATACTATGCCTTTCTTATATATACAACTACATTTTTGAAACTTTAGTAAGAATTCATTACTAACAAGACCGTCTTCTTCCCATAACCAGCAATCTTCCATAGACATCATGATAGGCACAGGTAGATAGCGTCATTAATTTTTCTTTATATTTTGGTGTAATTCCAGTTTCATAAAGTGCGCATTTTTTTATTTCCTGTATATAGGAGTTAAAGTCTTCCTCGTTTTCTGCCTGAATCATGGAGTAACAGTTAAATTTCGGAGTAGGGTAAACCTTGGTTTTAATTACCGCAAAAATCTCATATTCCTGTTCTTCCCCAGGAAGAAAGAAGCGAATCTTTGGATGTGTCTGATAAAATTCTTCCTCTGTATACGATAATAAATCTCCAAACATAGAACCATTTTTCATGTTATGCCCATATATAATTAAATTGTCCGATTGTGGAAATAATTTGCAGCGTCCATCTATAAATGGGGTTCCTGCTATGGAATTTTTCTTTGAAAAGCTTCGTTTCAAATAGTATTCCGGTTCCAATGGAGTAAACATCACCGGATATTCTATCTTTGTATCTGCAATTGTCAGCCATCCTGCAAAGTCCTTATTCTTTTTTTTTAGAGCAAGAAGGCCGGAGAACAGATTCTGTTCTCCGGCTGGACTGTTTTTCTTTTTTGCATTTTTATCCGTAATTCTATCTTCTATTGCAGGAACATATTTCTTTAGATCCTTAAAATCTTCTTTCGACTTCTCCATCAAAAGGAAATATCTTCCCAATAAAACCATACAAATTAAGGCAATCAGTAAACATAGGCCAATTAAGAAATTCAAAACTTTTTTCATTTATTTAACCTTCACTTATTTGTTTTCTTTATCTTCTTTTTAATGAACAGTAAAATACCTGAGCCTGCTATCGTTCCCACTAAAATAATAATCAATAGAGTAACCGGTGTACTATCTCCTGTTTGTGGTGCTCCTGCAATTTCCCGTTTTACGGAAGTGTGCTTTTCATCCGTTTTGTCAGTGGGAACTTGAAAAGTAAGAGGTACTCCCTGTTCATCAATGTATACATACGTTCCATCTTCTTTTTTATGTTTTGTATAAGTTCCCATAGGCACTCCGTTTTCATCAATTATAATAATAACTGGAGGGCTGGAAGGGCTTGCAGATGGAGCCTGCTCAACT
Source organism: Acetivibrio sp. (assembly GCA_036658435.1). Classification (GTDB taxonomy): domain Bacteria; phylum Bacillota; class Clostridia; order Lachnospirales; family Lachnospiraceae; genus DIGJ01. The sequence goes on along the minus strand of JAVXEO010000013.1, from coordinate 25,531 downwards.
CTATATTCCGGCAATTTTCCCGGTACAATTGGTTTTTCCGGTTTTTTTGGTTTTTCCGGTACGATAGGATTTTCCGGTACAATTGGGTTTTCCGGTACAATTGGTTTTTCCGGTTTCTCCGGTATAATAATCGGATTTCCCCGGGACATCGCATTAAATACCTTAACCGTTATGGACTCTTCCCTTTGTAAATTAATCGTTTGTGGTTCTGGGTGTACGTAAATTACAGTTTTTTCATCCTCAACTTCTGTGACGGTATACTCACCAAATCTTAAATCATTCAGATGAATTTTTCCCGTTTCATCGGTCATTTTCTTTTCCGTATAGCCCTTTGGTCCTGTGATGATAAAGGAGAATCCTTCTACCACTCCGTCCTCCGAGGTCTTTACTATTTCAATCTGTCCACGGTGAAGTTTGTTGTATACCCTAGCGGTCAAGGTCTCTTCCTTTTCCAAATGAAGAGTCTGCACTCCGGGATCTACATAATCATTGGATGCAGCATCCCGATTTTCTGTAATGTTATAGTCACCCATCCTTAAATTCGTTAAAGAAATCTTTCCGGATTTATCTGTTTTTTTAATTTCTTTATAGCCCTTTGGTCCTGTGATGGTAAAGGAAAATCCCTCTATCACTCCGTCCTCTGAGGTCTTTACTATTTCAATCTGTCCACGGCGAAGTAAATTCTCTGCCTTAACTGTTACCCTGGCTTCATCATCCAGTACTACCGTCTGTGGTGCAAGGACTCTATAGTCATTGGACGCAGCATCCCGAACTTCTGTGATGGTATAAGTATCAAATCTTAAATTGTCAAATACAATCTGTCCCTTTGCATCGGTTGTTTTCTCTATCTTTCCTTTGGTTCCTTTTAATTCAAAGGTGAATCCTTCTAGCGCCCCGTCATCTGCTTTCTTTTCTATGGAGATGCTTCCTCGTCGCAATGTATTCCTCAGGGTAATAACCTGGATGGTTTCTGTCTGTAAATCCACGATTTTTGGTGGTAAAACCTTATAATCATGAGATGCGGTATCCCGAATTTCTGTAATGGTATACTTACCAAATCTTAAGCCATTCAGATGAATTTTCCCCGTTCCATCGGTCGTTTTCTTTTCCGTATAGCCCCCTGGTCCTGTGATGGTAAAGGAGAATCCATCTACCACTCCGTCCTCCGAGGTCTTTACTATTTCAATCTGTCCACAGTGGAGTTTGTTGTATACACTAGCGGTTAGGGTCTCTTCCTTATCCAGATGAAGGGTCTGCACTCCGGGATCTACATAATCATTGGATGCAGCATCCCGATTTTCTGTGATGTTGTAGTCACCCATCCTTAAATTCGTTAAAGAAATCTTTCCAAATTTATCCGTTTTCTTAATTTCTTTATAGCCCTTTGGTCCTGTGATGGTAAAGGAAAATCCCTCTATCACTCCGTCCTCTGAGGTCTTTACTATTTCAATCTGTCCACGGCGAAGTAAATTCTCTGCCTTAACTGTTTTCCCGGCTTCATTATCCAGTACTACCGTCTGTGGTGCAAGGACTTTATAGTCATTGGATGCAGCATCCCGAACTTCTGTGATGGTATAGGTATCAAATCTTAAATTGTCAAATACAATCTGTCCCTTTGCATCGGTTGTTTCTCTTCCTACCTCGTTACCCTTTGAGTCTTTAAGTATAAAGTTAAATCCTTCTATCACACCATCATCTGAGGTCTTCACTACCTTAATACTTCCTCGGCGCAGAAGATTGTACATATTGATGGTTTTCTCCCCAACAGCCGCTAAATTTACCGTTTGTGATCCCGGAATTATATACGGTATGGTTGCATCATTCTCAACTTCACTTATGGTATATTCATCCTTAGGAAGGTTTGTAATATCTATTTCACCTTTTGCATTTGTCACAAATTCCTTTGAATATCCCTTATTCCCCTTTACCAAAAAGGAGAATCCATCCAATTTACTACCATCTGAAGTTTTTCTAATGTAAAGTGCACAATTATCTGAATTAAAGAAGTTTAACTGTTCTGTTTTTGTGTTTGCAGGAAGGACATAAAGGTTCTGTCCTTTTATGGCTTCTTTTGGATAGGTTATATCGGTACGATCGGTAAAAATAACATATTGTGGTTGCGTAAGCAGGGTATACTCCTTATATCCCGGAATTCCCGCCCCTTTGGGATCTTCCTGCTGGATTTTATATAAGGTATCCGGATAGATTCGAAGAAACGTAGATACTGCCGTGTTTGAAGAAATTCGAGTCTTCTTCTTTGCCGGTTCTTCTATCCATGCACCGTTTTGCACTTCCATTTGATTTAATATCAGTTCAAGGCCGGTAAGCTGGTTTGCTGTCTTTGGATCTTTTATCGATGGATTGGACGTATAAAAAGATGCGGCTTTTAGATACTTTAGTCCCGTTCCATTTGCATAACCTTCTGCTGTATTTGAGTTAATTACCGTATCTTTTTTTGTGGCATCTTCATTGACTACTATCTCTGCTCCATTACGCCACAGAGAGATGGTATTGCTGATTGGCTGATTTCCGCTTCCAATAATTTCCATCAATCTGGTTTTAAAGGTAAGAATCAATGGTGTATTTTTATAGGACTTAGGAATAGTCAGGGTAAATCCTCTTTCCGTAGTATCCGGCTGAAATGCAGATATAGGCAGAGCGTTTCCCTTTTCTTTAAGAGTTCCATCTGGCTGTACCGTACCTTCTTTAAGAATAAGCGTCTCATCAAAGGGAGCCGTTTCATCCAAAACCAGATCCATGTTGTTTTCTACTACATCCTTTATTTCAATTCCTTCAAAATCCGTCCGGTCTCTATTAATTTCCACTTTCCATGAAATCTCATAAAAATTATCTGTGCCGGCATTTTGTACTACATCGGTCTTAGACTTCTTAACCGGTGATATTTTAACCGTCTGTGAAGAATTCTTTATTATATCCTTTTTGTTCTTGTCGGAAATGTTCTCCCTTTTGTGGGTTCCTGTAAAGGTTATCTGATTGTACGTAGTCACATTATTCTTAATTATATTATCCTGGGTGCGGGCTGTTTCTGAATATATGGTGTCATATTCCCACTCTATCTTATTCTCTATGGTTTGATCCGCTCCCGAACCGGTTTCTACAATCTTCGTAACGAGCTGAAGTTTACCACCTATCTCTTTTACTTCCCAGTCCATCTTTAAGGCCAGGGAGCCTAAAGAAATGCTTCCTGTTCCGACTTTGGTTACCGGAATCTTTGTATTGGTTAGTGCCCCTACATCGATACCGTCAACCTGTACTTTCTTAATCCCAACGGTTTCGGTTCCCTCCGGAAGTTTATCCGTAATTTCTATATTCGTAACCGACAGTTTCTGTGGATTCACCGTTACCTTCCAACTATTTCCATGGGTTATATAATTGTAGTTGGAAACAATCCCTTTCTCACACCAAATCGTTGTATAAGGTTGTTGGGTTGTTGCGGGTTTAGCCTTACTGCCATATTTTAATGTAGCCGTATTCTTTATATTACTTGTCCCCTCTATTGCTAGAAGTGCAGGGTCAACAATTTTTGTTTCCACCGTAATGACATAGTTTGTTTTCTTATCTACATGTCCCAGATTCACAGTAAGGTTTCCATCTTGGATACAATAGGTCTTGGGCGTGCTTAATACCTCATTTTCAGTATTCTTTTCAATAAGGGCGTCCGGTGTGCTTCCGCTTCCACCGATTGGTTTTTTCACAAGCGCAACCATACTATTATCTCCATTGCTATCGGCATACGCCATGCCCTTAATTTTTACGTTATCTGTAACGATGGAATTCTCGGTAAGTGCACCAAGTTCCTGTCCACATTCATTCACTGAAATATCCCATTTAAGGGACTGATCCTGTGGATTGTAGTTTCCATTAGGATGTTTTACAATGGCATTGAACGATGGATTTTTCGATACCTGTCCATATCCCCCTTCTGTGATTGATAGGCCATCTCCTCCATAGTTTAGATTTTTCCATAACATTTTCACACCATTGGTTAGATCTTTATTTCCCGTGGAATCCTCATTAATTCCTTGTATCTGGGTTTCATAGGTAATGGTAAAGGGCTTATTTAACTGGTCTCCTGCCAAAGGAATCAGTAAAATCTGTTCCTCCTTGTAGGCATAAAAGGACGGTTCTGTAAGGTTCATCGCCATAATCTGGTCTATGGTTAAGGACGTAGAACTACCATAACCGGTATTCCCTGTTTTATCTCCTAAGTCTGTTAAAGTCTTCTTTACTGCAGGACCTCCCCCATAGGTAATTACCAGGTTATCGGAAGCCGTCGTATAGATATGGTTCGCTTTATTAATGAAATCCACAATATAAACGGCCGTTCCGGAATTAAAGTAGGTATTGCCTTTCAGCTCCCATTCCATGGTCTGTCCACTGTTTCCTACTTGCTTTCCATCTTTTCCAAGAAACTTGGTATCTGGAAAAAATGTAGCATTGTTTTCAGCCTTCTTTAATTCCTTTACGGTGGGGGTTCCCCCCATGGTTTTATCTCCATCATACAAATAGGCTATATTCTTAACTGGAATACCTGCTGTCGTTGCTGATTGTATATATTTTTCATAGCTTTCCCTGGTAAGTTCTGCTGTTATCGTCAATTTAGCTGTTGTTATGGCACTTCCACTTGGGACGCCTATGTTAATCAGATTATTCGGTGCATTTATGGTTATAGCCGGGCCGGTAGCTGCACCATCTTTATCCCAAAATACAATGCTGCCGCTTTTATATTTCAGTTCCCCAGGCAGCTGGTCGTATATGTATTTTTCGTCCAGGACATTTCCATCGCCGGTTACACCGGCTATCATCTCATAGATTATCTCGTTTCCTTTTATTGTTCCATTTTTTGTAAGGGAGTACACCGGAACCGGTTTTGGCGGTTCTACCTCCTGATACGTTAGTTCCAGCGCATTGTCTCCTGTTCCCTGTGTAATGCCTGGTGTACTTCCTTCCTGTGCCTTTTTTGACACCTGCAGGGTCAGCTTACATCCGGCTGTAATATTAGACAAGTTGGCAATCTTAGACCCTTCTATGGTTAAGTCCACCTGAATCGCACTTGGTGTTGCTGCCTGTGCTGCTGAGAAGCTTCCGATATCTGTCGTTCCATCTGGAAGCAAGAGTTTTCCCACTGTCTTCGTTCCTATTTTTAATTCGGAGGTACTATGAAAGACCGTACTATACTTATAATTACTGGCACTAATATCGGACAAATTTCCCAATTGTGCCTCATCCAATGTTAGATCCAATTGTACCTGAAATTCCTTGTCACCACTTGTTCCGGTTGACCCAATTGCTCCGGTTTGTATGACTGCTGATTTTGCAATATTCTGATCATAGTATAAGGTCACTTTATTTGAAATTGTGGAATCTACCCTGGAGGGTGTTTTCCCAATCTCCACTACCGGAATGCTTCCTCCTGCGCTTATTTGGAGCATACTGTCTGCCATCATTGGCAGAACCATGGCTATGCAAAGCAAAACTGCCATTATTTTTTTAGCTTTTTTTCCCATAAGTGTTCCTTTCTTAACCGTTCTTTTTCATCATCCGTTATTATTTTATCATATCTGTTGAAATTATCTCTCCTGCTTTTTCGCAAAAAGTGCCCATTTTTTCGCAAGAGATTTTAACTTTGTAAAGCCTTCCCTTCGTTTCCTTGTATTTCTCCTATCTTTCTCTACCGGTATTGATTTGCAAAAAATTCCAGATACCGGCGTTTTACTTCCGTCTGGCGGTTTTTGCTAATTGGGATACACATTCCTGATTTCATTTTTAGCTCCTTGGCAGAAAAGATTTCTACCGCCTCCATATTTACTACATAGGATTTATGGGTTTGCAAAAAGTTTGGGGTTTGAAGTAATTCTTCCACTTCTGTTTCAAAAGACTGTCTGATAAAGATACTACTTTCCGTCTTTCCATTTGTCATTTTTATTTGGATGGTTCTGGATGCACATTCCAAATATTCAATTTGAGAATAGGGAATACTGTGTATTCCCTCATTTGTCTTAAAAAAGAACCTGGGTTCTTCCCTGGTCACCAAAGAAATGGCAAAATCCATGGCTTCAAAAAGGACTTCTTCTTTCACCGGTTTTAATAGATATCTTACTGCCTGCACATCAAATGCCTCCAGTGCATGTTCCTTAGATGCGGTTATAAAAATGATTTCGCCCCTCTCCTGCTCACTTCGAATAAGCCGGCCTATGTCGATTCCTGTTTTTTCCGGCATCCATATATCCAATAGGTAAAGATCAAATTTCTTTCCCTCCTGAATCTCCTGGCATAACTTTTCTGAACTGGAGTATTGGATAATCTCCCATTCTAAACCGGTTCTGCTTCTTTTATAGTTCTCAAGCTGCTGATTGATATACTCCAGGTCCTGGCTGTCATCATCACATAATGCAATCTGCAATCTTCTGTCCTCCTACTTTATTCCTACCTAATATTCCTTTGTACTATCTTTTTTTAATTATATTACCATTATTTGTAAAGTACTAGTACAAAATTAAATACACACTAGGATTTTTTTATGATAGGAGCACTTTTATGTAATAGGAGCACCTTCCCATTACATAAAAAAGCTGAAAATCCCTTCACCTTAAATTTAGGATTTTCAGCTTTAAAAAAATAATCGGTTATCGTTTCTTTATTGAACCACGGCAATGGCTTCGATTTCTACTAATCCGCCTTTTGGAAGTTTTGCAACCTGAACGCAGGAGCGTGCCGGAGTATCTCCTGTAAAATAGTTTGCATAGATTCCGTTTACTACTGCAAAATCATTCATGTCCGCTAAAAATACCGTCGTCTTGGCAACATCGGCAAAACCGGCACCACCGGCTTCTAAAACAGCACCTAAGTTTTTAAGAGCCATTTCGGTCTGTGCTTCAATTCCCCCTTCTGGAAAGTCTCCGGTTGCAGGGTCTAATCCCAGTTGTCCCGAAGTGAAAATCATATCTCCCACTTTAGATGCATGTACATAAGGTCCTACTGCTGCAGGTGCATTTTTTGCACAAATTACTTCTTTTTTCATTTTTAAATCCTCCATATAATTTTTTTATAGTAAGAAAAGCTGCTGCTTTCTTATTAACTTTTTTACGCTTCTACTATTCGAAGCTCGTCACCGGCTTTTATCTCTCCGCCATGGAGTACTTTTGCAAATACCCCTTCCCTTGGCATAATACATTCGCCCATCTTTTTAAAAATTTCACAATGACTGTGGCATTCCTTGCCAATCTGTGTCATTTCTAAAACAACTTCATTGCAGGCAAATCTGGTTCCTACCGGTAAATTTTTAAAATCAAAACCTTCTACAACTAAATTTTCTCCAAAAGCACCATCTATTACGTTGGCTCCTTTTTCATTAAATTCCTTTATTTTATCATAGGACAAAAGGCTTACCTGTCGGTGCCAGTCTCCTGCATGGGCGTCCTTTTCTATTCCAAAGTTTTCAATAAATCTTCCGCTTTCAACTTTTGTCTTTTGTATTCCCCGCCGTTCACTGATGCATACTGCAATCACTGTTCCCATGAATCTTTAACCTCCTATTTGTGCCATGCTTTTTGTTTCCTTTTCTTCATGGCCATTTTTACAGATTCCACTGAAGTCATGTTTCTGGGGTTTTAAGAAAATAGCCATACGGATAATCTCCGTCACCTGTTCTTCTTGGATTCCTCTGTTTAAAAGTTCTTTTATATTTAAAACATTTTTGTATTGAAGGCAAAGTTTTAAATTGCCGTCGGAAGTCAATCGTATTCGATTGCATCCTTTGCAAAATTCATGACTTACCGCACTAATAAAACCAACTCTTCCCTGAAATCCTTCCAGTTTATAATAAAGTGCCGGACCATTTCCGATTTTATCCTGACAGGGTGTCATCTTTCCATATGTTTTTTCTAACTCGGCCAAGATTTCTTCCTGATATACCGGACGGAATCCGGTTCCATTTCCAATGGGCATCATTTCAATAAAGCGTACGCTCAAAGGATATATTTTAGCCAAAGCTACCAGATTGGCTGCTTCTTCCTGGTTCCAGTCTTTCATAAGAAGACAGTTTAGCTTAATGGACTTAAAATTCATGGTACAGGCTTTCTTAATGGCACAAAGCACCTTGTCTAAATCGCCTGTACGGGTTATTTCTCTATACTTTTCCGGATTCAGGGTGTCCAGACTGATGTTTATGCTGTCCAGTCCCGCATCCTTTAATTCTTCCAGATATTCTTCCAGTAAAATTCCATTGGTTGTCAAGGTAACTTCTTCTATGTTGGGAATTTCTTTTATCCGACGTACTAAATCGGTAAATCCCTTTCGTACCAGAGGTTCTCCCCCTGTAAGCTTAATTTTTCTGATTCCCAGCCGGCTTACACAACGACAGGTTGTAACCATTTCCTCAAAAGTAAGCATCTCCTTATGAAGCATCGTTGGAACTCCTTCTTCCGGCATACAATACTGGCATCTTAAATTACAGCGGTCCGTTACGGATATTCTTAAATAATCAATCTCTCTTCCATACTGGTCAATCATACTACATCCATGCCTTTCCAAAGTCTAGCTTCTTTCAAACAATCCACTTTTTCCACCTTCTTTTTTCATAAGGTGAATCTCGCTGATTTCCATTGCCCGGTCCATTGCCTTACACATATCATAAATAGTGAGAAGGGCGGTAGTTACTGCGGTTAGTGCTTCCATTTCCACTCCGGTCTGCCCGCTCACCTTTGTTGTTGCAAGAGCTTCTATCTTTCTTTCCTCCGGATGAAATACAAAGTCAATGGTACATTTTGTCAGCATCAAAGGATGGCACATAGGTATCAGTTCCCAGGTTTTCTTTGCTGCCATGATTCCTGCAACTCTGGAAACACCAAGTACATCTCCCTTTTTTACACTTCCGTCCCTTACTCTGTCATAAGTTTCCTGGTTCATCTGAATCTTTCCCGATGCCACTGCTATTCGCTGGGTTACCGCTTTTTCCGTAACATCTACCATAATAGCATTGCCGGCTGCATCAAAATGAGAAAATTCACTCATTGGTTTTCCTCCTATCTTCCTGCTGCACCAAATCCACAATTGGGATACGTACAAATCTCACAAGACAAACAGAGACCTCCATGACCCATAGATGCTAAATCCTTCTTTGTTATTGGAATATCTGCCATTAATCTTGGAAGAATTTTATCAAAAATGGTTTTCTTTGCATACATTACACATCCCGGCAATCCTATGATTGGAATCTTGTTGTCATAATAAGAGACTAACATCATTGCCCCCGGCAGTACCGGTGCTCCATAAGAAACAATATGGGCTCCCGTTGCACCAATGGCACCTGGTGTCCTATCATCAGGGTCTACACTCATCCCACCGGTACAAATTATCAGATCCGCACCTTGATGGATAAATTCCATAATTGCCTCTTTAATATTAGCAACCTCATCATTTACAATGGTCTGTCCCAACACTTCTGTTGGAAATTCCCTTAATTTTTCACGAATTACAGGTCCAAAGGTATCTTTAATTCGTCCAAGGTATACTTCGTTTCCTGTGGTTACAATTCCAACCTTTTTCTTATGAAATTTTTTTACACAAAGTAGAGGAACCTCTCCCACGATTTTTTCTGCCAAGAGCAGCTTTTCTTCTTCTATCACCAGGGGAATTACCCGCATTCCTGCAAGCTTGTCCCCCTTTTTTACGGTTTGATTGCTGTGTCTGGTTGCAATCATAATTTCATCGCTTCTATTCACAGCATCCAGCTTGTCTACATCAATCTGCAAAATTCCATCATAGGCTGCAAAGGCTTCGATTTTTCCTTCTTTTATTTCTTCGGAAGGATAGATACTCTCATTTTCACATAAAGAATAAAGCCTCTTTGCTCCTTCATTCTCATGTAAAATGCCTTCTTTTTTCTCCCAGATATATAAATGGTCCTTTCCTACGGAAAGAAGAACCGGAATATCTTCCTGTGTTACGATATGTCCCTTACGAAAAACCGGCCCCTTTTTTTCTCCCTTTATAATTTGCGTGATATCATGACACAAAACCTGTCCTACCCCATCAATTGTCTTTATTTGTTTCATTGAGTATGCCTCTTTTTCCTATCTGTATTTTACTACACATTTGTCTCTGGCAATGTATTTTCCTTGTTTTTCTTTACATATTTTTCCCTGGTCCACTACTTTTTCTCCTCGCAGATAAACCGTTTCGATTTTACAGTCTGCCACAATCCCTTCATATGGTGTGTAATCCACATTTTGTTCCTGTGTTTTTGCTGAAATATAGGTTGTTTCATCTGGATTCAAAATAACAAGATCTGCATCACTGCCAGGGGCAATAATTCCTTTTTGTGGATACATACCAAACATTTTTGCCGCATTTTCAGAAAGTTGTCCACACATCTGCTCTTTTGTTATACGTCCGGTTTTTACACCATAGGTATATAAAAGAAGTCCTCTGTGTTCTACTCCCGGTCCGCCATTGGGAATCTTGGAATAATCCTCAGTTCCAAAATAATCCTTTTGTCCTTTAAAGTTAAAGCTGCAATGATCGGTTCCTATGAAGTCCACTTCGTTCTTTTGAATGGCTTCCCATAGACATTCTCTATCTTCCATCTTACGAAGAGGGGGAGACATGACATATTTTGCGCCTTCAAATCCCGGAAGTTCATAGCGGCTATCATCCATACATAAATACTGGGGGCAGGTTTCAATATAAACTTCCTGACCTTCTTTTCTTGCTTCCATAATCCGTTCATACCCTTTTTTTGTGCTAAGATGCACAATATAAATAGGTGTTCCCGCCATTTTTCCTATCATCATGTATCGGTAAATCGCTTCTGCTTCTACTATATCGGGTCTGGTCAAAGGATGATATTTTACGTTTCCTCTTCCCGCTGCTTTATTTTCTGCGATTCGTGCGTTTACAATATCTCCATTTTCACAGTGTACTCCAATAATGCCGCCCTGTTTATCCACTTCTTTTAATATAGTATAAATCTCTTCATCGGTTACCCGCAAGTTATCATAGGCCATATAGAGTTTGTAGGAAGTGATTCCCTTTTCCGTCATATACGGAAGCTCTTTGGAAACGGCTTCGTTCCATTCTGTAATTGCCATATGAAATCCATAGTCGCAAGAGGATACATGATCTGCCATCCGATGCCAGTTTTCAAGGGCTTCTTTTAATGTTTCCCCTTTGTTCTGGGTTGCAAAATCCAAAATACAAGTCGTTCCTCCAACAATGGCTCCCCTTGTTCCTGTGGCAAAGTCATCTGCTGTATGAAAGGTTCCTGTATCCAGATCAAAATGAGTATGTGTGTCTATAAAACCGGGAAATAGCAGTTTTCCTGTGACATCGATCACCTTTCCACCCGTTGTGTCCAGGTTTTTTCCAACTTCCAATATCTTTTCGCCTTCTAATTTTACATCCAAAATTTCACTTTTTTTAGAACCTACTACGGTTCCACCTTTTAAAATTATCACGACTGCGTCACCTCTTCGTTCTGAAATCTTTTTTAGCGAAGGGAGTCAGACCGGCTCCCTTCGCTATTTTTATAAGTTATGGTTCCTATTTAAAACATATATCTGTAATTATGGAATACCGCTAAGATTAATTTCTTTAATCCTTCTTCTAATTCACTGTCTGCGCCATTCAATGCATAGTCTTTTGTCACAGCTCCAACACGAACCTTAAAGGTAAGGGTTGCTTCTTCTACTAATACAAAGCCTGCATTGGTACTATTTTCAAAGTCAGCAATATTCGCAAATAAGGTGAATTTATCTTTATATGGAGCGCTCTCATAAGGGCAGAAACTCTTACAGTTTCCGCATTCGTTACACATCTTATCTACATGAATGATCTGCATCATCTTCTCACCCGGCACCTTAATGGCTACATTGGCACGGTTCGGACAAACATCTACACAGCACTCGCAAACATGATTGCATTCTAAACAGCGTTCACATTCGTCTTTGCTTTCTTTTGCCTGAGCCAATCTTCCTTTTTTCTCTTCGGCTGCTTTTACATCTGTAGCAACTTCAATATCGGCTCTTGGCTCTGTTCCTAATATTGCATTGGCTGCCAGAGAAGCATCCCGAATTCCTTCCACAACGGTAGCCGGCCCCTTTAATCCATCTCCAACTACATAAACATGAGGGATACTGCTAAGAAGCGTTTCCTTTTCTACCTGGGCTCTTCCCCCATCGTCTACTTTTAATCCACTTGCTATATAAAGAGTGGCATCAATCTTTTCACCAACCGCTGCAATTACGGTATCGGCTGTAACCTCTGCTTTTTCTCCAGTTGCTTCCGGACTTCTTCTTCCTGAAGCATCCGGTGCACCCAATTTCATAACATCACAGAGTAATTTTCCGTTGCTTAAGGATATCGGAGCCAGAAGTTCTTTGAATTCTACGCCATCTTCCATTGCAAGTTCTAATTCTTCTGCATCCGCCGGCATATTTCTCTTGTCTCTTCTATATACCAGGTAAACATTTTCTACTTCTCCAACACGTTTTGCTGCTCTTGCAACGTCCATTGCGGTATTACCACCACCGATAACTACCACGTTTTTACCAACCTTAACCTTTGCAATGTCTTTTTTGCAATTCTCCAAAAAGCTGAGACCATTTATGCTTTCTCCACTTTCCAAACGAACGGTTCCCGGTTTTGATGCACCAATTGCTAATATTACATCGTCATATCCTTCTGCTTTTAAGCTTTCTACTGATTCGACTTTTGTATTTAATTTAATTTCAACACCCAATTGTTTTAAGAGTGCAGCATCTTTTTCAATGGCTTCTTCTGAAATACGGAACTCAGGAATAATATGGCGGACAACACCACCAAGGGATTCTCTGCTTTCAAATAAGGTAACCTTTGCTCCTCCTCTTGCTAAGAAGAAGGCTGCTGCCATACCTGCAGGGCCACCACCAACAACCGCTGCTTTTATATTGCTGGAAGCTTCCGCTTTCAATTCTTTTATTACTTCTTCAAATCCATTTTCCGCTGCTACTAACTTGGCACCGCGAATTTGAACGCTTTCTTCATAAAAGTTACGGGTACATTTATTCATACATCTATGACTGCAAATGGTTCCGGTAATAAATGGAAGTGGATTCTTATGGGTAATAACCTTCAAAGCTTCTGCATATTTTCCTTCTCCAACCAGTTTAATGTAAGCCGGAATGTCCTGGTGAATTGGACAACCTTCACTACATGGAGCCTTAAAACAATCAAGGAGTGGAACACGTTCTTCCATCTTGCGGTTTGGAAGAGGCTTTACTGCCTTTAAGTGGTGTTTGTCACCGTAAACTTCTTCACAAAGTGTTTCAACTGCCTTTAAGTCTACGCCACAAAAAGGTTTCATTTCTTTCTTTGTAAAAATGTCGGCAATATCCGTTAATCTTTGATAGCCTCCCGGTTTTAGCATCGTGGTAGCCATGGTAATTGGCCAGATTCCGGCGTCAAAGATCTTTTCAATGTTAAAATAATCTGCACCACCTGAATAGGAAATACGAAGTTTTCCCTGAAAAGCCTGGGTTAATTTCTTTGCAACGTTAAGTGAAAGGGCAAATAAAGAACGTCCGGACATATACATTTCTTCACTTGGAAGTTCATTTCTTGTTACATCTACCGGGAAGGTATTGGTAATCTTAACTCCAAATTCCAGTCCCTTTTCAGAAGCCAAATCAAGAAGTCTCTGAATCATAGGAACGGCATCCTCTAACTGAAGATCATCTTTAAAATGGAAATCTCCAAATACAACATAGTCATAGCCGGTCTTGTCCATGATTTCTCTGGCTTCTTCATATCCAAGAAGGGTTGGATTGCATTTAATGTAGGTATTGATTTTCTTTTCTGTTAAAAGATACGTGGCAATTCTTTCAATCTCCAGCGGAGGGCATCCATGAAGGGTGGATAAGGTTGCTGAGGTACAGATGTGAGGAGTAATACTCTCCACAAAGGCTTTGTCAACCTTCTCAAATTGTTCTATATTGTTTAATAAATAGTCTTTACATTCTTTGAAAATTGGAGTATTTTCTGCATTTTTTAATCCTTCAATAAATTTATCAATTTTTTCAGACTGAATTCCTTCTAAATTATATCCAACGCTCATGTTAAATACAAATCCGTCCGGATCACCGAGTCCATACTCTTTTGCCAGCACTTTACATGCAAACCAGCCTTTAACATATTCATCAAAAGCCTGTGGTACATAAAGTTCGGTAGACCATTCGCAGTTATAGCATTCATCATCTGCCAAAATACAAGGTTTTGCAACCGGCAGGTCTTCTCCGTCTAAGATTTGAACCGTCTTTAGTTCAAAAAAACGGCTTCCTGCATAATAGGATGCAATGATATTCTGTGCTAACTGTGTGTGGGGACCGGCAGCAGGGCCAAAAGGTGTCTCCATCTTTTCTGTAAAAATAGGAAGTGTCTGGTTTCCTTCTTTTATAAAAGGCTTTCTAAGACCAAATACCTTTCCTGATTGGCATTTTTCTGTTTTTACCCAATTCATTAATTCATGAAAGGGAATTGGTGTCATTCTATCACCCATGTTATAATTCCTCCTTAATTTTTATCCGTTGATGCTTTTTGCAAGTATTTTCGCTTGTTCCCGGCATTCTGCCATTTCTTTTTCTTCATCGATACCGATTAAAATCCGGTCTTTCATAAGAAGTTTTCCATTTGCCATGGTGGTAACTACATTGCGTCCATTCATGCCAAATAAAATATGTCCATTACTGTTTTTATCATCCATTGGTGTCAATGGGTCATATTGGGAAACAATCACATCTGCTGCATATCCTTCTTTTAGAATGCCAAGTGGTGTTTCAAAATAACGGTTTGCCATTTTTGCATTATTTTCAAATAACATCGTAGGAATTTCTCCCCAGGCAGCATTGGCATCACATAAGTTATGTTTGTGAAGTACATTGGCAACCTTCATGGATTCCAGCATATCATGTGTATAGCCATCCGTTCCCAAACCGGTCAGAATTCCTTTGTGGAAAATCTCCATAGTAGGAGGGCAGCCACAGGCATTGCCCATGTTAGATTCCGGATTATGAACTACCATAGTATCCGTTGCTTTTAATAAATCCATCTCCTGTACATTCACATAAATACAATGTGCCGTCATGGTTTTGGATCCAAGAATATCAAAGTCCATCAGGCGGTTTACAATTCTCTTTCCATGTTTTTGCAGACAATCATGTAAGTCTTCGATTCCTTCTGCAACATGAATATGGGCACCCACTCCTTCTGGTGTGTTTTCCCTGCAAAGTTCCAAGGTCTTGTCCGACATGGTAAACTGTGCATGCATACCCATCATTGCCTTTTGCATATCGGTGGTATCTTTCTGGCAGGCTTTGATAAAGTCTGCATTTTCTTTCACTGCTGCACGCATCTTGTCCTCGCCGTCACGGTCAGATACTTCATAACAAAGGCAGGTACGCACGCCAAGTCTTTTTGCCTCTTCTGCAATGGTAAATAAACTTCCTTCTATTTCACCAAAACTGGCATGGTGGTCGAATACCGTAGTAACACCATTCTTGATGCAGTCAATATACGTAGCGGCTGCGCTCTTTCTTGTCTGCTCCAGCATAAGATGGCGATCAATGGTCCACCACATACCGTCTAAAATATCCAAAAATCCATTTGGGTTGTATCCATTAATAGAAAGGCCTCTTCCCATAGCACTGTAAATGTGTTCGTGCATATTAATGAATGCAGGCATAATAACGCCACCTTTTGCATCTACAAACTGTGCATCCGGATTTGTTTCTTTCAACTCTTTTGTTGTTCCGATTTTCTTAATTTTGGTTCCTTCTACTAATACTGCTCCATCCTCTATCCAAGGGTTAGACGCGTCTCTTGTAAGTACTTTACCATTTCCAATTAAAATCATACCATCTCTCCTTTTCTGTTCCTTCTATCTAACATATTTATAAGTCTATCATTTCTATATATAAAAATCAATTACTTTTTCAAAAAATTTTTGGATTGCCTAAAAAATTTTGTATTTTGGTATTGATTAATTTTTTTTTTGTGTTATTATGTTATTGTAAGCAGAAAATAGCAAAGCACTTTCGAAGTCAATTTCGAAGTTATTTATCTGCAAAGCGCGCGCAAAAAAATTGACAACCATATAAGGAGCTCTGTATGAAACTTTCATTAACATTTTTAAAACAGATTGCAAAGGGATTAGCTGTACAATTTGGAGAAAATTGTGAAGTTGCCATTCATGACCTGGCAAAAGAAAACATTGAACACTCCGTTGTACATATTGAGAATGGACATGTTTCAAACCGTAAAGTGGGCGACGGCCCATCTAGGGTTGTTTTAGAAACACTCCATGGAGATTCTAAATTGAAAGCATTAAACGATCATTTAGGTTATCTGACAAAAACAGCCGACGGACGTATCCTAAAGTCCAGTACCATGTATTTTAGGGATGATGACAACCAGATACGCTATATCTTATCCATTAACTTTGATATCACAAATCTTTTGTTTATTGAGAATACTTTAAAGTCTCTTACAGCAACAGAGATGCCTAATGATACAAACGAACCGGCTAAGATAGCACAAAATGTAAATGACCTGCTCGACGATTTAATTGAACAGTCCGTTGTTTTAGTGGGTAAACCGGTTGCCCTTATGACAAAGGAAGATAAAATTACTGCCATTCAGTTTTTGAATGATGCAGGTGCTTTTCTTATAACAAAGTCCGGTGATAAGATATCCAAATATTTTGGAATATCCAAGTATACTCTTTATAGTTACATCGATATTAACAAATAAATGGTTATAAATAAACACACAATATAACAGGAGGTATTTATGAACAATATTTTATGGGTAAAAAACACAATGCCTAAAACGGAGGATGCCCAGTTAACGGTTATGGCGTTGGACGAAGTTAAAAAAGCAAGAACTTTCCATGAGAGTTTTCCTCAGTATTCCAAGACTCCATTGGCTAAACTAGATAACATGGCCAGCTATTTAGGATTAAAAGAGGTTTACGTAAAAGATGAGTCTTATCGTTTTGGATTAAATGCATTTAAAGTTCTTGGTGGTTCTTTTGCAATGGCTCGTTATATTGCAAAGGAAACCGGAAGAGATGTTTCAGAATTAGATTATGAAACTCTTACATCGGACAAGCTTCGGGAAGAATTCGGTCAGGCAACTTTCTTTACCGCTACCGATGGTAATCACGGACGTGGTGTTGCATGGGCTGCCAACCGTCTAAAACAAAAAGCAGTTGTTTATATGCCAAAGGGTTCCACTCAGACCCGATTAAAGAATATTCAGGCAGAAGGTGCTACGGCTACCATTGAAGAAGTAAACTACGACGAATGTGTACGTATGGCTGCCGCTGCTGCTGCAAAGACACCAAATGGTGTGGTTGTTCAAGATACCGCATGGGCAGGATATGAAGAAATTCCTGCATGGATTATGCAAGGATATGGCACCATGGCTCTTGAAGCAAATGAACAGTTAACAGAAGCTGGATGTGATCGTCCTACTCATGTATTTGTTCAGGCAGGTGTTGGTTCTTTGGCTGGCGCTGTTCAAGGTTATTTTGCAAATCGTTATCCGGAAAATCCACCTAAAGTTGTTGTTGTAGA
Source organism: Acetivibrio sp. (assembly GCA_036658435.1). Lineage (GTDB taxonomy): Bacteria > Bacillota > Clostridia > Lachnospirales > Lachnospiraceae > DIGJ01. The sequence continues at coordinate 7,901 of JAVXEO010000013.1, read as the reverse complement.
AGCTGATGTTGCTGCTTGTCTCTATAAAGGTGCAGTTGCCGGAGATGGCGAAGAGCGAATCGTAGACGGCGATATGCAGACCATTATGGCAGGACTTGCCTGTGGTGAGCCAAACACCATCTCTTGGGATATATTAAAGAATCATGTGGATACTTTTGTATCGGCACCGGATTGGGCTGCTGCTCAGGGTATGAGAATGTTAAGTGCACCAATTAAAGGGGATGTTCAGGTTGTTTCCGGAGAATCCGGCGCTGCTCCTTTTGGTATTCTTGCCTGCATTATGACCATGCCGGAATACAAAGCTTTAAAAGAAGAATTGGGATTAGATGAGAATTCAAAAGTTCTTCTGTTCTCTACAGAAGGTGATACCGATCCTGACCGGTACAAAGAAATTGTCTGGGACGGAAAAGATTATAAATAATAAGAACTAATAGGAAACCAAATAAACATTTTACAAACGGAGGTATTATAGCTATGGATTTTAACAAAATCAAAGAAGCATCACAAAATTATTTACCGGAAATGACCAAGTTCTTAAGAGACTTAGTTGCTATTCCAGGAGAAAGCTGCGGCGAAGAAGGACATATCAATCGCATTGCAGAAGAAATGAAAAAAGTTGGTTTCGATAAGGTGGATATTGACGCTCAGGGTAACGTTTTAGGTTACATGGGAACCGGCGCTAAATTAATCGGTTATGATGCACATATTGATACCGTTGGTATCGGTAATATCAATAACTGGAAGTTTGACCCATACAAAGGGTTTGAAGATGATGAAGAAATCGGCGGCCGTGGAACATCCGATCAGTTAGGCGGAATCGTATCTGCTGTTTATGGTGCTAAAATCATGAAAGATTTAGGTTTATTGACCGATAAATATACCGCATTGGTAACCGGTACCGTTCAAGAAGAAGATTGTGACGGACTTTGCTGGGAATACATCATTAAAGAAGATAAAGTAAAACCTGAATTTGTAGTATCTACAGAGCCTACCGACGGTGGTATCTATCGTGGTCAAAGAGGCCGTATGGAAATCCGTATTGATGTTAAGGGTGTTTCCTGTCATGGTTCTGCTCCGGAACGTGGAGACAATGCAATCTATAAGATGGCAGATATTCTTCAGAATGTTCGTTCTTTAAATGAGAATGATGCAGAAGAAGGAACCCCAATTAAAGGTTTAATTAAAATGTTAGATGAAAAGTATAATACCGACTGGAAAGAAGCTCGTTTCTTAGGACGTGGTACCGTTACTACTTCCGAAATCTTCTTTACCTCTCCAAGCCGTTGTGCTGTAGCAGATTCCTGTGCGGTTTCTCTTGATCGTCGTATGACTTTTGGTGAAACATGGGAAAGTTGTTTAGAAGAAATTCGCCAGCTTCCTAACGTAAAGAAATACGGTGATGATGTTCAGGTATCCATGTACCAGTACGATCGCCCATCTTATAAGGGACTTGTATATCCAATTGAATGTTATTTCCCAACATGGGCTATTCCAGAAGACCATGCTGTAACAAAGGCAGTAGAAGCTGCTTACACCAATTTATATGGCACAACACGCAGTGGCTCTTCTGATGCTGACGCAATGAGAAAAGCTCGTCCTCTTACAGATAAATGGACCTTCTCCACAAACGGAGTATCCATTATGGGACGTAACGGAATTCCTTGTATCGGATTTGGACCTGGTGCAGAAGCACAGGCTCATGCTCCAAATGAAAAGACATACAAAGAAGACTTAGTGAAATGTGCTGCCGTATATGCTGCACTTCCTACTTTATACTGCGAATAATTTTAAGTTATATTACCCAACATACTAAAAACCATATTTTACATTAAAAGGAGATCAATTCATGAAAACATTACAGACTTATATTGACAAACTTAACGCTTTAAACTTCAAAGAAATGTACAACAACGACTTTTTCTTAACTTGGGAAAAGACAGATGACGAATTAGAAGCTGTATTTACGGTAGCGGATGCTCTTCGTTACATGAGAGAAAACAATATTTCCACAAAAGTATTTGAAAGTGGTTTAGGAATCTCTTTATTCCGTGACAATTCTACCCGTACCAGATTCTCTTTTGCTTCTGCTTGTAACTTACTTGGATTAGAAGTTCAGGATTTAGATGAAGGAAAATCTCAGGTAGCTCATGGTGAAACCGTTCGTGAAACAGCAAACATGATTTCTTTCATGGCTGACGTTATTGGTATTCGTGATGATATGTATATTGGAAAAGGAAATGCTTATATGCATGAAGTTTCACAAGCTGTTCAAGACGGAAACAGAGATGGTGTGTTAGAGCAACGTCCTACTTTAGTTAATTTACAGTGTGATATCGACCATCCTACACAGGCTATGGCAGATATGCTTCACATTATCCATGAGTTCGGCGGTGTTGAGAACTTAAAAGGCAAGAAGCTTGCTATGACATGGGCTTACTCTCCATCTTACGGAAAGCCTTTATCCGTACCTCAGGGTATTGTTGGTTTAATGACTCGTATGGGTATGGACGTTGTACTTGCTCATCCAGAAGGTTATGAAATCATGTCCGATGTTGAAAAAGTTGCTGAAGAAAATGCTAAAAAATCCGGCGGTTCTTTCACAAAGACAAACAGCATGGCAGAAGCTTTCAAAGATGCAGATATTGTATATCCAAAGAGCTGGGCTCCATTTGCAGCAATGGAAAAACGTACTGAATTATACGGAAATGGTGACATGGACGGTGTTAATAAATTAGAGCAGGAATTATTGGCTCAAAATGCACAGCATAAAGACTGGGCTTGTACCGAAGAATTAATGAAGACTACAAACGAAGGAAAAGCTCTCTATATGCACTGCTTACCAGCAGATATTTCTGGTCTTAGCTGTAAAGAAGGTGAAGTTGACGCTTCCGTATTCGATCGTTATCGTACTCCACTTTACAAAGAAGCAAGCTTCAAACCATATATTATTGCAGCTATGATATTCTTAGGTAAATTCGAGAATCCTCAGGCAGTTTTAGAAGCATTAGAAGAAAAGTCAACACAGAGAAAATTTGATAAATAAGTT
>JAVXEO010000013.1:0-4755 GCA_036658435.1 Acetivibrio sp. | reverse complement strand
TACTAAAGTTTTATTGCAATGTCCTCCTAAGCATTGTATAATAACCCAAACCAATACCCCCCGCCTCAAGTGATATCTTATCCCTTAGAGGCGGGTTTTTGTTTATTCTATTGAATGTACCGGCTAAAAGTTATTTCCATTCCACCCCCAGTTATCCACCAGGTCGTATTTTATATAGATTTTATCCTTGTCAACGTCAAGAACCTCCTTATATATGCAGCAGATTTCAGTAGTAAGGCTATTGAGAGCTGTTTTGCTTGCATCTCCAAAGATCTCTACTTCAACAAATACAATTTTTTCAAATTCCTGTCCCTTAAAGTAAAGCTTGTATTCGTCTTGGAATCCTACCATAAGCCAGCTTTCACTCTTTCCCGGAATCAGGGCAATTGCCTGTCCCAGTCTATTTTTTAAGGTGATTTCTTCTTCCTTTGTAATCTTAATGTTTATTTTTGAATTAATAAATGGCATTTTTTTCCTCCCTTGTAATGATGTGTTTTGTTGTTTCAAAAATGTATTATGTTTTATTATCTCATATTTTTTCTTATGAGACAAGGTTTTCCAACAAGTAATTCTGGCATAACTTTTTAGCCCATGGTATACTAAAGGATAGGAAACGTCCAGAGGAGGATTTTATGTTAAAAGCTGTTATTTTTCATATGGATACTATGATTAACACAAGGGAAAACCGCAAAAAAAAGGAGATTCTTCCTGTTCCTGGCCTAATTTCTCTTATAAAAACTCTTCATAGAGGGGGGATTTTTCTTGCCTTTGTCTCTTCCTCTTCTATGGCAGAAATAGAAACTCTCAGCAAAGCTCTTTCTATTACAAATTTTTTTGATATTTTTGTTTCGGAATTGGATTTTACTCCCATGCCCGCTCCGGATATTCTTTTAGAAATCTTAAGTAAACTGGGTGTATCTTTCCAGGAAAGTATTGTTATTTCCGGCTCCCAACGCTGCTGTCTTGGTGCAAAAGCCGGAAATATACCCTGCATTGCTTATATTCATCCGGATTATAAAAACGAAAATTTGTATTCTGCCATGGTTGCGGTTGAATCGATGACCGTTCTTTCCCTTTCTTCTATTAAGGATGTTTTACTTCGTGCAAACGGTTTACCCCTGACGATTATTAAAACAAAACGTCTCCTTATACGGGAATTGGCGCTTGAGGATATTAAACCCTTATATGCCCTCTATCAGCATCGGGAAATAGCAAAATATACGGATAATGAAAAGGATACTCTTGCCGCTGCAACAGAAAAATACCGTTCTTATATTAAACATATGTATCCTTTTTATGGATATGGTTTATGGGGTGTTTTTCATAAGAAAACCGGCGCACTCATTGGATGCTGTGGTATTCAAAACCAGTTCGTTGATGATAAACCGGAAATTGAACTTTCCTATGTAGTGGATCCCACTTACTGGAGAAATGGATATGCCATGGAGGCCTGCAAAAGCATTCTCCACTTTGCAAATACCGAGCTTCAAATGAATCGCATTGTTGCAGCCATTGACAAAGACAATTTACCCTCCCTTTGTTTTGCAAAAAAACTTGGTATGCACCTTGAAAAAGATATTTTATACAAGAAAAGAATTTGTTCTCTCTATGTCATACAGCTGGAAAATGAGCGTTATATAAATGCCCGCAATCAGGTATTGGAACAATATCGCCAAAAACCGGATACTACCGTCTATGGCCGGCGCTATTTTAAATCCTCTCAGGAAAAAAAGTAGCAAACAAGCCACCCCACTAACTTTTACCATTGGTGGAGTGGCTGTTTTTTACTTTATGGATTTACATTTGTCTTATTCGTGGTGTTATCGACTCGGTTCTGACCGGTTACTGCATCTTTTACATCCCTTCCTACATCCTTTACATCATTTACAATATTATTTACAGCGCCATCCTTCACGGTTCCGTCTGTGGTATTGTTGGTGGTTGTATCGGGCAGGGTATTGGTATTTTCATTTGGCAGGGTATTATTTGTGGTTCCGTTTGGTGTCACCTGATTGGTTGTTCCATTGGGGGTTTCCGGGTTGGTTGCAGAATGATTGGGTTTTCGACTACAGGCTGCTAAAATACCTAATGATAGGCAAATAATGGTAACAAATAAAAATAATTTTCTTTTCATGGAATTCTCCTCCTATAAAATATTTACATAAGTAGTATTCCACACTTTATTTCATATATACTCTTTTCTTTGTGATTCTATTTTTATCTTATTTTTCAGTTTTTATTTGAAGTGGCTTTTTTCTTGCTTTTTTTACTTCCATGTTACATAATCATTATAATATGAAAATTGGGAGGCATTTACAATGCAGCGAAGTTTCGATAAATTTTTTCTTTTAATTTGCTCTTCTGTCTTATATTATTTTGTATTTCCGGAAAAAACGCTTATTCTATGGACGCCAACCATTCTTGTTTTCCTTTTCTGCATGATTGGGACCATTTTTGAAAATACCTACCTCCATCTAGTTCTGTATTTTCTTTTTGGAGTAATTTGTTGTTTTTTCCCTTTATTTCTTATTTTTACACCTGTGATGATTTATGAGCTGGAGTATACGGTATTTAAGTGGGTTTCCCTTTTTGGTATTTTGCAGTTTATTATTTTTGGGAATGCTTTTTCTCCCATTGTTATTATTTTTTCCGCCTTGTTTTTATCCGTTTCCATTCTTTTATACTATAAGACTTCCCACCTTGAATTTCTACGAAATGACTATGATGCCTTCCGTGCAACGGCAAAAGAACTTACTTTGGTTCAGGAAGAAAAAAACCAACGCATTTTAGAAAGTCAGGATTATGAGATTGAAACGGCTACCCTAAATGAACGAAACCGTATTTCTAAGGAAATTCATGATCATGTTGGGCACCTGCTTTCCCGTTCTTTAATTCAAATTGGGGCACTTCTTACCCTTTGCAAGGAAGAACCCGTTAGAGAAGGGCTTCTGGACTTAAAAGCTTCTATTTCCGAGGGCATGGACCGAGTTCGTGACAGTATTCATAATATGCATGACGAGTCCATTGATCTTGAATACAGTCTTCATGCCTTAGTTCGTAATTTTACCTTTTGTTCCGCCAGTCTTTCTTACCAGCTGCACCTTACACCGTCCTTAAAAGTCCGATACTGTTTCATTGCGATTACAAAAGAAGCCTTATCTAACATTATAAAACATGGAAAAGAAGTAACCAAGGTTCAGATTTATCTTACCGAAGAAGATTCCTTTTATCACCTTGTTATTTTTGACGACGGCATAGTTTCTCAAAAAACAACGTTATCTATTTTAAAAGCTCAATCCCGTCAGGAGTATCCGGATGGACTTGGATTGCAGAGTATTTCAGACCGCGTCAAAGGATTTCATGGCCGTTTTCTAATTTCCACCGACCACGGATTTCAGATTTCTATTTTCATTCCTAAGGAGGATTTAACCTATGAATCTACTATTGATTGATGATGACAAGCTCGTCTGTTCTTCATTAAAGACCATTCTTTCCGCCGATCCTGAAATTACCGTTGTTGGAACCGGTTACAATGGACAGGAAGCCTGCACTCTTTATGAAGAATTACTTCCGGATGTTCTCCTAATGGATATTCGCATGGATACCATGAGCGGTTTGGAAGCAGGTGAATTTATTCTCAAAACATACAAGGATGCAAAAATATTATATTTAACCACCTTTCTGGATGATGATTACATCATTAAAGCCCTTAGCATAGGTGCCAAGGGCTATATGTTAAAACAAGACTTTGATGGCATTCTTGCTGCTTTGAAAGCCGTTCAGCAAGGACACAATATATATGGTACTGAAATCATTAACAAGCTTCCCAGTCTTTTATCTCCGACCCAGGAAGCCTTTTCCTATGAATCTTTTGACATCACCAATAAAGAATATGAGATTATTCTTCAAATTGCAGAAGGACTCTCCAATAAAGAAATCTCCGATACCTTGTTCCTAAGCGAGGGAACCGTTCGAAACTATATCAGCCTGATTCTTGAAAAACTCCAGCTGCGGGATCGAACACAAATTGCTATATTTTATTATAAACACAAATACCACTCTTGACTTATTTCTTATTTCATGCTATTCTTACTGAGCGAAGAGCTATATTTTTTTCTGTTTTCTGATTCAAAACAGTGAAAGTATAGCTCTTTTTATGTTTCCTTATGTACTATACTTAGAAAGAAGGTTATTTTATGGAACAAGAAAATCCTATGGGCAGCAAGCCAATGCTTCCCCTTTTAGTTGGAATGGCAATTCCTCCTATGTTTTCTATGCTGATTCAATCCCTTTATAATATCGTTGACAGTATTTTTGTGGCCCAGATTAGTGAGTCTGCACTTTCTGCCGTATCCATTGTCTATCCCCTGCAAAATATTGCGTTATCCGTTGCCGTAGGCACCGGTATTGGATTAAATTCTTACATTTCCAGAAAACTTGGAGCAAAGGATATGGAAAGTGCAAACAATGCCTGTATTATCGGTTTTATTTTGAGCTTTTTTCATTATCTTCTGGTATTGGTATTGGGTATGTTCATCCTCTCCCCTTTTATCAGATCCTTTGCCGGAAACGAAACCGTTTACAATATGGGAATGGGTTACGGAACTATTATTATTGTTTTTAGTTTTGGGCAGCTTTTACATATTCCCATTGAAAAGATTTTTCAGGCAACAGGAAAGATGATGATTCCTATGCTCCTTCAGGGACTGGGCTGCATTATAAATATTGTTCTTGATCCCATCCTTATCTTTGGAT
>JAVXEO010000012.1:26509-40534 GCA_036658435.1 Acetivibrio sp. | reverse complement strand
TTCTTTTTTAGAATTTTCAAGGTTGTTTCACTGTTCAGTTATCAAGGTTCGTTGTGTTGTGCTGCTCGGTTTGTTCCGCGTCAGCAAGGTTTATATTATCACACTCATGTTTCCATGTCAACACTTTTTTTAAAAAGTTTTTTCTTTATCAGTTTTAACTTTTTACCTAAGAAAAGTTAACGGAGAAAGAGGGATTTGAACCCTCGCGCCGCGCAAACGACCTACACCCTTAGCAGGGGCGCCTCTTCAGCCTCTTGAGTATTTCTCCACAATGCTGAACTATTAGTTCATATTTTCTTAAGTACGTCTCTTAGACGCATTAATTAGTATAGCAATATCTATTTTGTTTGTCAAGCATATTTTAAATAATTTATTAAGTTTTATGTTTAATTTAGACAATTCTTTTTTATTAATCCTTTGTTCATTACCCATTGCAAACTATTTTCTGATGCTTTTAAAATTCCCTATATTTTTTTGGCTCACTTTCATATAAATTATTTCCCTTACTATCGATTACAACAATAACCGGAAAGTTCTCCACTTCCAGTTTTCGAATTGCTTCGGTTCCCAGATCATCATATGCAATAACCTCGGATTTTTTTATACACTTTGAAAGCAGCGCACCGGCACCTCCAATGGCAGCAAAATAAACTGCTTTATTTTTTATCATAGAATCCATCACTTCCCGGCTTCGTTTTCCTTTACCAATCATGCCCCTCAATCCGTTTTCAATTAACAATGGTGTGTATTTGTCCATTCGACTGCTGGTTGTAGGTCCTGCAGAGCCAATTATCTGCCCTTCTCTTGCTGGAGTTGGTCCTAAATAATATATAATATTATCTTTTAATGAAAATGGTATTTCTTTTTTTTCAAGCATCGTTTCATACATTCTTTTGTGTGCTGCGTCTCTGGCCGTATATATGGTTCCACTTAGATATACATAGTTGCCCGCCACTAAATCTTCTGTCATTTCCTTATTGATTGGAGTTTTTATATATTTATCCACTGTTCGTCCTCTTTTCTAAAGTTTAATCCACAGTTTTTTAGATTATTCGGTTGACATGTCGATTAACATGACAACATATATTAATAGCAACCGGTAAGCCCGCTATATGTGTAGGATAAGTTTCAATATTGACACCAATTGCTGTTGTGGTTCCTCCAAGTCCCCCTGGTCCTATTCCTAATTGATTAATTTTTTTTAGCAATTCTTCTTCCAATTCCTTTACATATGGTATCGAAGATGGATTTTCCAAATTGCGCGTCAGCGCTTTTTTTGCAAGTAATGTACATTTTTCAAAGTTTCCACCAATTCCAACTCCAATTACCATTGGTGGACAGGCATTCGGACCGGCCATAGATACCGTTTCCAGAACGGCCTGCTTTACACCCTCGATTCCATCTGCAGGTTTTAGCATATATACACGACTCATATTTTCACTTCCAAATCCCTTTGGTGCAACCGTTATTTCTATTTTTTCACCAGGAACAATACTATAATGAATAATTCCAGGCGTATTATCTTTCGTATTTTCCCTTATAATAGGATCTCTTACCACCGATTTTCGCAGGTATCCTTCTTCATATCCCTGACGAATTCCTTCATTAATGGCATCCTCCAGATTACATCCTTCTATATGCACATCCTGCCCTATTTCTATAAAAACAATAGCCATTCCCGTGTCCTGACAAATTGGAATGGATTCATTTTTTGCTATTTCCATATTGTTTTCTAATTGCTCCAATATCTGTTTTCCCAAGATTGCTTTTTCCTTGTTCTTTGCTTCCTTTAATTTCTTTACTAAATCCGGCGTTAATTTAATATTTGCTTCTATGCACATTTCTTTGATATTTTTAATAATCTCTTCTGTATATATGATTCTCATACATTCCCTTTCTACTGCTTTTGCGATATATTTATAATTTTGTGATAAACCACTTTCATTTCATTTTCTGTCACATATTCATCAATTTTATTAATTGGTATCCAGGCAACATTGCTATTTTCATCCGGCTTTATTCTTATTTTATCTTTTTCATCTACTATAATTAAATATGATATGTTTAGGTGAAGGTGTGAGGATACATATTTTTGGTTTTTATAATGTCCGCTTGTTGTGAGTATATCCATACTTACTATCTCATGGGATACAGGCTTTAAGTGAATAGCTCCACTTTCTTCCTGAATTTCTCTGGAGGCAACGGCTAATAAATCTGCCTCGCCATCTGCATGTCCTCCAATCCATGACCACGAATTATAAATATTATGGTAAACCATTAATGTCTTATTTCTGGCTTCATTTAAAGTAAATGCGGAAGAAGTAATATGAAATGCTTTACAGCTTCGATTTAATATTTCTTCTTTTTTTTCTTCCATAAGTTCTAAAATAAGTTTCTTATCCTGTTCTTCCTGTTCACACATTGGCACGTATTCCTGTATTTCTTTTATTAAATCCTGTATTTTCGTCATACTCCTTTTCTCCTCTATTTTTTTAATACAAATTTTTTTTTGGTCATAACTAGCCTTAATTTGAAATAAGGATAAGTAATTAACTTATCCTTATTTTTAATTTCATTATTCTTCTTCTGAATTTTCTATAAGATCTATTGAAGTATCTTCTTCGTATTCTATACCTTCTTCTAATATTTCTTCTACAATATCCTTTTCACTTTCTCTTACTTTTGCAATACTTGCAATCTTAATGGATTTTTTTGAATTTAGATTCATAAGTTTAACACCGGAGGTGATACGGCCAATTTCAGAAATTTGGCTGCACATAATTCGTATTACAATTCCTTCTGTGGTAATCATCATGATTTCATTTTCTTCATTTACAGCTTTTACTCCAACTACATTGCCGGTTTTTTCTGTAATCTTATAACATTTTACACCCTTACCACCACGACGCTGTACACTGAATTCAGAAACTTTCGTTCTCTTACCAAGACCGAATTCAGATACCAGTAATAAAAATTCTCCCTGTGTATCCAACTGCATACCAATAATTTCATCATCATAAGATAAGTTCATACCAATAACACCCATGGAAGTTCTTCCCGTTGGACGTACATCATTTTCATCAAAGCGGATGCACTGCCCATTTCTAGTTACCAGAAAAATATCTTTTTGTTTATCTGTCACCTTTACTTCAATTAAATCATCATCTTCTCTTAAATTAATTGCCTGCAGTCCGGTTTTTCGAATATTGGCATAATCACAAATCGGTGTTTTTTTAACAATACCATTTTTCGTTGCCATAAACAAATATTTTTCTTTTTCAAATTCGCTGACGGTTATAATGGCTGTTATTTTTTCTTCCGGCAGCAATTGAAGGAGATTTACAATGGCAGTACCCCTTGCTGTACGACTGGATTCTGGAATTTCATATGCTTTTAAACGATATACTCTTCCCTTATTGGTGAAAAACATAACATAATGATGGGTTGTTGTCATAAATAAATCTTCAATGTAATCTTCTTCAATGGTTTGCATTCCTTTAATTCCTTTGCCGCCACGATTTTGGCTTTTAAAGTTATCAATGGTCATGCGCTTAATATAACCAAGTTTTGTCATAGCTATAATCGTATTTTCCTTTGGAATCAAATCTTCCATGGAAATATCATATTCATCAAATCCAATGGAAGTTCTTCTTTCATCTCCATATTTATCACGAATAATACAAATTTCTTCTTTAATAACTCCAAGTAAAATCTTTCGATCTGCAAGAATTGCTTTGAATTCTTCAATTTTTTTCATTAATTCCGTATATTCTGTCTCTAGTTTTTCTCTTTCCAACCCGGTTAAAGCACGAAGACGCATATCCACAATAGCCTGTGCCTGTACCTCGGAAAGACTGAATTCTTCTATTAATTTTTCTTTGGCAATTTGAACATTTTTAGAACCACGAATAATTTGAATTACACGATCAATATTGTCTAAAGCAATCATTAATCCCTTTAAAATATGCGCTCTTTCTTCTGCTTTATTCAAATCATATTTTGTTCTTCTGGTTACAACTTCTTCCTGATGTTTTAAATAAAATTGCAGCATTTGGAGAATATTCATTACCAAAGGTTCATTATTAACCAGAGCAAGCATATTTACTCCAAAGGTATCCTGCATCTGTGTATGTTTATATAATTGATTTAAAATTACATTGGCATTGGCATCACGTCGAAGTTCTATGCAGATTCTCATGCCTTGACGATCGGATTCATCTCGAAGTTCTGTAATTCCATCAATTTTTTTATCTCTATGTAGTTCAGCAATTTTTTCTATTAATCTTGCTTTATTCACCATGTAAGGAAGTTCTGTAACAATAATTCGATTTTTTCCATTTGGCATAGCTTCAATATCTGTTATAGCACGCACACGTATTTTGCCACGACCGGTACGATATGCTTCTTCAATTCCACGAGTACCTAAAATAGTACCTCCCGTTGGAAAATCAGGTCCTTTTACGATTGGTAATATTTCTTCAATATCTGTTGTTCTATCTTCTTCTACTATATTATCAATAACTTTTATAACTGCATTAATAATTTCCCTAAGGTTGTGAGGTGGAATATTGGTGGCCATACCTACCGCAATACCGGAAGTACCATTTACTAATAGATTAGGAAATCTTGAAGGCAGAACCGAGGGTTCTCTTTCTGTTTCATCAAAGTTTGGCACAAAATCAACGGTATTTTTATTAATATCCGAAATCATTTCCATGGATATTTTACTGAGACGTGCTTCTGTATAACGCATTGCAGCTGCACCATCTCCATCAACAGAACCAAAATTTCCATGTCCATCTACCAAAGGATATCGAGTAGACCAGTTCTGAGCAAGGTTTACCAATGCTCCATAAATAGAGCTGTCTCCATGGGGATGAAATTTACCCATCGTATCACCTACAATACGGGCACATTTACGATGTGGCTTATCCGGTCCATTATTTAATTCAATCATTGCATACAAAATTCTTCTTTGTACCGGTTTCATACCATCTCTTACATCCGGTAAGGCACGGGAAGCAATAACCGACATGGCATAATCAATATATGATGTTTCCATGGTTTTCTTAAGGTCAACGTCATGCACCTTATCAAAGATATGTTCATCCATTTATATTATCTCCCATCTGCGTGCTTTAACACGCATTCAATCAATAGAAAAGTGAAATTTATTTTCTTTCACACTAAATCTTAAATATCTAAGTTTCTTACATACTTTGCATTTTCTTCAATAAATTCACGTCTTGGTTCTACTTTATCACCCATAAGTGTTGTAAAAGTTACATCCACTTCTGCTTCTGATTCTTCATCCATAGTGACACGAAGGAGAATTCTCCGATCTGGATCCATTGTTGTTTCCCATAATTGTTCTGCATCCATTTCTCCAAGACCTTTGTAACGCTGAATTTTATTATTCGTATCTCTGCCTATTTCAACCAAAATCGTATTTAATTCATCATCACTATAGGCATACCATTCATTTTTATTTTTTTCAACTTTATAAAGAGGAGGCTGTGCCAAATACACATATCCCTGTTTAATTAATTCCGGCATAAAGCGATAAAAAAAGGTAAGGAGTAAGGTGCTGATATGCGCACCATCCACATCGGCATCTGTCATAATAATAATTTTATGATATCTTAATTTTGAAATATCAAAATCATCCGATATTCCGGTACCAAAAGCTGTAATCATCGCTTTAATTTCTGCATTGGTTAAAATTTTATCCAGTCTTGCTTTTTCTACATTTAATATTTTACCACGCAAAGGAAGAATTGCCTGTGTTGCCCTGGAACGTGCTGTTTTTGCACTTCCACCTGCGGAATCTCCCTCTACAATATAAATTTCACAATTTTTAGGATCCTTATCGGAACAATCGGATAATTTTCCAGGTAAACTCATACCTTCTAAAGCGGATTTTCTTCTAGTCAAATCTCTTGCTTTTCTGGCAGCATCTCTTGCTCTTTGCGCTAAAACAGCTTTTTCACAAATTATTTTTGCAACCGTGGGATTCTGTTCTAAAAAATAAGTAAGCTGCTCCGTCACAATACTTTCTACGGCACCTCTGGCTTCACTGTTTCCTAATTTTTGTTTTGTCTGTCCTTCAAACTGTGGATCTATAATTTTTATACTGATAATGGCCGAAAGTCCTTCACGAATGTCTTCTCCACTAAGATTTTGTTCATTTTCTTTTAAATATTTTTGACTTCTGGAATAATCATTAAAAGTTTTTGTTAAAGCATTTTTAAAACCTATTAAGTGAGTACCACCTTCCGGAGTTGTTATATTGTTTACAAAACTATAACATCCTTCTGTATAAGAAGCGTTATGCTGCATTGCTACTTCAACATAAACACCATTTTTTTCTCCTTCACAGTAAACAATACTATCATAAAGAGGATCTTTATGACGATTTAAATAAGCAACATATTCTTTAATTCCACCTTCATAATAAAATTCTCTTTTCTTTAGATTATCCGGTCTTTTATCATCCAAAATAATTCGTATTCCCTTTGTTAGAAAAGCCATTTCACGAAGTCTCTGACGTAAAATATCAAAATCATATTCCGTTTCTTCGAAAATCTGCTTATCCGGAAGAAAAGTAACAACCGTACCTGTTTTATCCGTTGTTCCAATTTCTTTTAATGGATACATTACTTTTCCTCTTTCATATCTTTGACGATACATTTTTCCTTCTGTATGAACGGTAACCTCTAAATATTCGGAAAGTGCATTTACAACCGATGCACCAACTCCATGAAGTCCACCGGATACTTTATATCCTCCACCGCCAAATTTACCACCTGCATGAAGAATAGTAAATACTACCTGAACAGCAGAAAGTCCTGATTTATGATTAATACCAACAGGAATGCCACGACCATTATCTACCACAGTAATAGAATTATCTTCATTTATTGTAACTTCTATTTTATCACAAAATCCTGCTAAAGCTTCATCAATTGCATTATCTACGATTTCATATACTAAATGATGAAGACCTTTTGTTGAAGTACTGCCTATATACATTCCCGGTCTTTTTCTTACAGCTTCCAAACCCTCTAATATTTGAATTTGGTCAGCACCATACTCTTCACTCATAAATTTCCTCCTAAAAATATTACAATTCTTTTATTTCCTCTGTTACCGTTCCATCTATTACCTTGAATATTTTATTAATTTCTATACGATTAATTATAAATTCTTCTAAACCTGTACACGTAATAATTGTCTGAATATCCTTGATACTATCCAATAAATAATTTTGGCGGTTTCTGTCTAGTTCCGATAATACATCATCCAATAATAAAATTGGACTGCTTCTTACCGTTTCTTTTAGTAATTTAATTTCCGCAAGCTTTAAAGACAGCGCAGCTGTCCTTTGTTGTCCCTGGGAACCATATTTTCGAATATCAATGTCTTTTATAAAAAAAATAAGGTCATCTCTATGTGGTCCCACATTTGTCATTTTTAAACTAAGATCTCTATCCAAAGAGGATTTTAATTTTTTTTCGAATAATTCAGCATCTACATTACTATCGTACTGAAGTTTTAATTCTTCTTTTCCACCGGATAATTTTTTATGTATATCAAAAATAATAGAATTTATCTGTTGTATAAAAGATTTTCTTCGTTCAATAATTTTATTTCCATATAATACCAATTGATTATCCCATATACTAAGTGTATCCAATAATTCTTCATTGTAACGAATCTGTTTTAATAAATTATTTCTCTGCATCAATATTTTATTATACTTTGTTAAATTAAATAGATAAATCTTATCTAACTGGCATAATTCCATATCCATAAATCTTCTTCTTTCTCCCGGACCATTTTTTATAATTGTCAAATCCTCCGGAGAAAAAAATACTACACTAACCAATCCAAATAATTCACTGGATTTTTTTATAGGTATTCCATCAATAGCAATACCTTTTGACTTATTTTTTTTCAGATGCATATCAATTGTATGAAGGAAGGTATCCTTTTCACTTTTTAAACGAATATGACATTCATTTTGTTCCATTTTTATAATTTCACGGTCTTTACTGCTTTTATGGGATTTTGTAGTAGCTGCAATATAAATTGCCTCTAATATATTTGTTTTTCCCTGTGCATTGTCACCATAAAGAATATTGGTACCTGGGTGAAAATTCATACAAAGACTTGTATAATTTCTAAAGTCACTTAGTTCAATGGATTTTATAATCATAACAAATTGCCTTTAATTTTAATCTCCTGTCCATTAAATTCAAATATATCTTCATCGCGAAGTTTCTTTCCTCTTTGCAATTCTTTTTGACCATTTACTTTTACTAAACCATCCTGAATAACAAGTTTTGCATCAATTCCTGATTCTACCAGATTAGAAAGCTTTAAAGCCTGACCTAGTTTTATAAACTCATCTTTTATTTGCAGTGTCTGCATATAATAACTCCTGTCTGTGCTCTTAAAAGCACTTATAAATTCATATTTTGATTTTACTTAATTAACTTCTGCATTAAAATTAATTGGCAATATTAAATAAATGTAATTTTCTTCTTTATCTTTAATAAAACATGGTGCCTTAGGATTAAAAAGGTAAATATCAATTTCTTCTTCCTCTATAACACGAAGAGCATCCATTAAAAATTTAGGATTAAATCCAATTAAAATATCTTTCCCTGTTTTTTCAATAGTAACCTCTTCGTTCATAGAACCAATTGTAGAATTAATTCTAAGTTCCATCATTTCATCTGTAATATGAATAACAATTGGTTTTTTTTCTGATTCTTTAATTAATAGAGTAGCACGATCAATACAATTTAAAAATTCTTTTTTATTAATGGTTACTTTTGTTTCATAGTCATTTGAGAGCATTTGATTAATTTTATAATATTCTCCTTCTATAAGACGAGAAAGTACCATTGTATCACTAAACTCAAAAATAATGTGTTTATTTGTAAAAAATATATTGACTTCTTTATCCATTTCACCGGTTAATATTTTACTGATTTCATTTAAAGTCTTACCTGGAACGATTACTTTAATAGAATCATAGGATTCTTTTAACTTAATTTTACGAATAGAAATACGATGACCATCTAAAGAAACAACTTTAAATTCATCTTCATTAATTTCAAAGAGTTCCCCTGTCATAATTTTATTACTTTCATTATCAGAAATAGAAAATACAGTTTGGCGTATAATTTCTTTTAAACTAAATTCGGAAATTGTAATGAACTTATCTTTTTCAATGGTTGGAATCGAAGGAAATTCTTCATTGCTTTTTCCGGCAATCTTAAATTTTGCTTTTTCACATGTAATCATAACCGAATAATCATCATCTGTTTCAATCGTAACTTCATTATCCGGAAGTTTTCTTATAATTTCAGAAAAAACTTTTGCATTGATAGCAATCGTTCCCTCATTTTTTATTTCTCCGTTTACCATAGTTTCAATTGCTAATTCCATATCATTTCCAATTAATTTAATAGAATTCTCTTTTACCTCTATAACAACGCACTCTAATATTGGCATGGTAGATTTTGTAGTAACTGCTTTTAAAACAATGTTTACGCTATTTAATAAATCAGCTTTTTTACATATTATTTTCATAAATGTGTATAACTCCTTCCGACACTTTTTATATATATATATATTAAACTACTTCGTAGTTGTAGTAATAGGGGGTGTTGATTTGTGTATAAGTAGTTTTAACCTCCTAAAATCAAGGCTCTAGGCATTTGATAACTATGTGGCTCTTTAAATTATAAAAGGTTCGTATTGTGTGTATTAAAAACCTCTTAAAATGGCAAAAATATTCTATACACAAGAAAACAACCGTTTACTAACAAGTTACTGAGGATTGATTTTTTTCTTTAAAACATCAATGGTATCCTGAACATTAGGGTCATTATCAATATCTTTTTGAACCTTATCACATCCGTGAATAATGGTGGTATGATCTCGATTACCAAGATAACGACCAATATCCTGAAAAGATATTTCAGTCAATTCACGGCATAAAAACATGCAAATCTGCCTTGGATATGCAATATTTCTACTCTTTTTTGAAGATAATAAATCGGGTAAACTAATATTATAGTGTTCCGCAACAATACTAACAATCAGTTCAATGGTAATATCACGTTTATTGTTGGGAGATATTAAATCTTTTAATGCTTCCTCAGCCAATGCAACGTCAACTTCTTTATTAATAAGACGGGAACGTGCAACTATTTGAGTTAAAGCTCCTTCTAATTCACGAATATTAGACTTAATATTCGTAGCAATATATTTCATTACTTCATTATCAATGGATAAACCATCTAGTTCTTCTTTTTTCTTAAGAATTGCCATTCTAGTTTCATAATCCGGTAATTTAATATCAACATTAAGTCCCCACTCAAAACGGGAGCGAAGACGTTCCTCTAAAATAGCCATATCTTTTGGTGGTTTATCAGAAGATATGATAATCTGTTTTTTTGATTCGTGTAAAGTGTTAAAAGTATGGAAAAATTCTTCCTGTGTACTTTCCTTTCCAATAATAAACTGAATATCATCAATTAATAAAACATCAATGTTTCTATATTTATTACGAAATTGAGTAATGGAATTCGTGTCTGCTTTATTACGAATTGCTTCAATTAATTCGTTAGTAAATTTTTCACTGGTAACATATAAAACTTTTGCATCTGGGTTTTGTTCCAATATGTAATGTGCAATGGAATGCATAAGATGTGTTTTTCCAAGACCAACTCCTCCATATATAAAGAGAGGATTATAAACTTCACCGGGAGACTCGGCAACTGCTAAGGAAGCAGCGTGAGCAAAGGTATTATTATTTCCCACAACAAAAGTATCAAAAGTATACCTTGGATTTAAAAAAGGAAATTTATTTTCTTCCCTTTTCATATCTTCCAATGTAGCAGAAACAGATTTCTGTTGTTTTGGTAGTTCTTTTAATTCACTGGTTAATAAAAAATCAAGATCATATTCTTGTCCTGTAATCTCTTCAATGGATACTCTCAAAGGAAGTGAAAATTTATTTATTATAAAATTCTTACTATTGCCAAGTTTACCATCATCAATAGAAATGGTTATAACATTATTTATAATGGAATATATTTTTAAAGGCTGAATCCAGGTTCGAAACGAAACGTCTGTAATACCATGCTCAATTTTCATATATTCAAGAATTTCTTCCCATTTTTCCTCAACTATTTCTTTCATCTGGACCTCCCCGTAATATAAACATACACATACATGATATATCAAAATTAAAAATTTTTCAATGATTAATCCAATTTACCATCATTATGTGTAAAAATTGACAAATATTAATTCATTTATTAAAAAAAGTAAGGTGTATATTGTGGAAATCTTTTTGTGAATAAAAAGGATAACCTCATTTTTCATATCGTTATAGACATCTATGTGCATAAACAAATAAAAGTTGATAACATTCAAAAATGTGTTAAAATAAAGAGAAAATCTAAGACGTGAATAAAATAATTAACATGAAATCAACAAGTTATCCACAATTCATCCACTTTTTGTGGATAACACAATTGTAGAATATAAACCCGTGGGTAAAATGTGTGTATTATAAAAATTAAAAAAGCAAAATGTTTTACTTGACGGAACATAAAAAAACTTATATAATGAGTCTGATGTTTTTAAATAGAATAGAAGAAATATGCCTACTATATATAGAATAGTACGGTAAATTAAAAGGAGGTGCTTTTGATATGAAAATGACATTTCAGCCAAAAAAGAGATCAAGATCTAAGGTTCATGGTTTCAGAAAAAGAATGAGTACGAAAAACGGAAGAAAAGTTATAGCAGCTAGAAGAACAAAAGGAAGAAGCAAGTTATCTGCATAGGTCGCATATTTGTGACCTTTTCTTCTCTTATTAGAAATTAGGGGATTTTGAAATTGTCAGAATCAATCAAAAAGAATCAGGACTTTCAAAACGTATATAAAAATGGAAAGTCATATGGTAATCGTTATTTGGTAATGTATGTGTTAGAAAACCAATCGGATCGAAACCGATTGGGAATATCCGTTAGTAAAAAAGTTGGGAATAGCGTAGTTAGACATAAATTGACCAGATTAATTCGAGAAAGTTACAGATTAGATGAAGAAAAGTTCCATAGTGGTTGGGACATTGTTGTAATTGCCAGACAGTCGGCAAAAAATAAAAATTATCATGACTTGAGCAGTGCGTTGTTACATTTAGGGAAACTCCATAGAATTATAAAAGAGATGATTGAATCGTGAAACGGTTTTTAATATTTTTAATAAATCTATATCGCAGCTATATTTCTCCTTTAAAGGGAAGGCCTACTTGTATTTATACGCCTACCTGCTCTTCTTATGCTATTCAGGCATTGGAAAAGTATGGTGTATTTAAGGGTTCTTACCTTGCAATAAGGAGAATTTTACGTTGTCATCCTTTTCACAAAGGAGGATATGACCCTGTACCTTGACAAATAAGGGAATTTTAAGGAGGAAAAAAGGTGTTATTAACTGTTTTAACGAAATATGATGGTATGATTTTAGGACCAATTGCAGTTGTGCTTGGTTGGATTTTAGATGGTATTTATACTTTTTTAAGTAATTTTGGAATTGAAAATGCAGGACTTTGTATTATTATATTTACATTTATAACAAATGCAATTATGATTCCAATGACAATTAAACAACAGAAATTTACAAAGCTATCGGCGAAAATGACTCCTGAGTTAAGTAAAATTCAGGAAAAATATAAAGGAAAACGCGATGAAGAATCTATGCGGCGCTCTCAGTTAGAGACCCAGGCGGTATATCAAAAGTTTGGGGCAAGTCCTACAAGCGGATGTCTTCCTATGTTAATTACTTTTCCAATTATGTTTGCATTATACAGAGTTATCTATAATATTCCTGCTTATGTTTCGGGTATTCAGGAAATTTATAATTCCATTGCTAATGCAATTCAGGGTGTAAATGGATATCTTCCAATTATGACAGACCTTGCAAATAATTATCCTGTTTTAAATGTAGCGAAGTGGGGAGATATTAGCCAGAGTATTCCTGTGAATCATTTAGTTGATATTTTATCACAGTTTAAAGCAATAGACTGGTCAAATTTAGTTGGAAATCCGGCATTTACTTCAATATCTCATGTTATTGCAGATAATTCTGATAAAATTATGCATATTAATAATTTTGCTTTTGGTCTTAATATTGCAGAAACACCAATGGGACAATTTACAGCTGCTACTTCAATGCTAACCAAAATTTGCTATTTGTGTGTACCTGCATTATCTATTGTGACACAAATTATTCAGACAAAGTTAATGACGAGAAATACACCTCAGTCAAACAGCACCGATCCTACGGCAAATACTATGAAAACAATGAATACGGTTATGCCATTTTTCTCAGGTGCCATATGTTTAACACTTCCAGTTGGTCTTGGCATTTACTGGATTGCCGGTGCTGTATTTAGAATTATACAACAGCTTGTAATTGATAAGCATTTGGATAAAATAGATATTGATGAATTGATTGAAAAAAATAAAGAAAAGCAAAATAAGAAAAAAGAAAAGTTAGGTATTGATCCAAACATATCTATGGAAGAGTATGCTAAAAAAAGAACAAGTTCTATTCAGGACAAGGCAAATACGTATAGTAATGGTGAAAAAAATAAGGTTAATAATTCTGCCTATACCAATACGTCTTCATCTTACAAAGAGGGAAGTATAGCAGGATACGCCAATATATTGAATAGAAAGCAGAAGGAGAAGGAAGGAAAATAGAATGGGGAATAATTGGGAAGAGTTTACAGCAAGATCGGTAAGTGATGCATTAACAGAAGCTTCAGTTTCTTTAAATGTAACAAGTGCAATGCTTGAATATGAAGTAATAGAAGAAAGTAAAAGCGGTGTTTTAGGTTTTTTCAGCCGGCCAGCAAAAATAAAAGTTCGCATAAAAACAGAAGAAGATATTAAAGCAGAAGAGGAACTTAAAAGAAAAGAAGAACTTAAAAGAAA
>JAVXEO010000012.1:2296-26409 GCA_036658435.1 Acetivibrio sp. | reverse complement strand
GAAGAACTTAAAAGAAATGAAGAACTTAAAAGAAATGAAGAACTTAAAAGAAATGAAGAACTTAAAATAAAAAACAGTAAAGATAATACGGTTGTAGAAAAAATAGTAGACACTAATACAGATGTAGAAGCAATTGCAAAGAAATTTTTAAATGCTGTTTTTAGTGCAATGAAAATTGAAGCCGGAATTTCAGTTAATTTTGATTCTACAGAGGGTATTGTGAATATTAATATTGAAGGAGAAGATATGGGAATCCTTATCGGTAAAAGAGGACAAACATTGGATTCTCTTCAATATTTAACCAGTCTGGTCATTAATAAAGAAACAACAAGTTATTTAAAAGTTAAACTGGATACAGAAAATTATAGAGAAAGAAGAAAAGAAACGCTGGAAAATCTTGCAAAGAATATTGCATTTAAAGTAAAAAGAACAAAACATCCGGTTTCTTTAGAACCAATGAATCCCTATGAAAGAAGAATTATTCATTCAACTTTGCAGTCAGATAAATTTGTTGATACACATAGCGAGGGAGAAGAACCTTATAGAAGAGTGGTCATTACTCTAAAAAAAGGATATCGTGATTATAATACAAATGGTAAAAACAATTACAATAAATACAATAATAAAAAAGAGTACAAGAAAAATTTCAGTGAAAAAGAAACTGCTGAAGTAAAAACAGAGGAATAAGTTTAATGCGACTCGTGGCTTCTTGCTACGAGTCGTTGTTTATTATTAGAAAGGATTATTATTTTGAAAACAGAAACCATTGCGGCAATTGCTACGGCTGTGAGTAATGCAGGAATTAGTATTATTCGTATAAGTGGAGAAGATAGTTTGGATATAATTGAAAAAATATATCGTTCAAAAAATGGTGATAAAAAATTAAAAGAACAAAAAAGCCATACCATTCATTATGGATACATCATGGATCACGAGGAAGTAGTAGATGAAGTAATGGTTTTGATTATGAAAGGTCCAAATTCTTATACAAAAGAAGATGTTATTGAAATTGATTGTCATGGTGGTATAATTGTAACAAAAAAAATACTACAAATCGTACTAGAAAATGGAGCAAGGCCGGCACAGCCAGGCGAGTTTACAAAGCGTGCATTTTTAAATGGAAGAATTGATTTGTCCCAGGCAGAAGCTGTAATGGATATTATTCAGGCAAAGAGTGATATGGCATTAAAAGCATCCATACATCAGCTCAAGGGAAATATTAATAATAAAATAGTAGAAATCAGAAGCAGTATTATATATGATATTGCATTTATAGAAGCAGCATTGGATGACCCTGAACATATCAGTATGGAGGGTTTCAGTGAAAAATTATTAAATAGAATAAATAAGAATATTTCAGAATTAAAACATCTGTTGGAATCTGCAGATAATGGAAGAATTTTAAAAGAAGGAATTAAAACTGTAATTTTAGGTAAACCCAATGTTGGAAAATCTTCTTTATTAAACGTACTAGTAGGTGAAGAACGTGCCATTGTAACAGAAATAGAAGGTACAACAAGAGATACCTTAGAAGAAAGTATTTATTTAGGTGGTATGGTTCTTAATTTAGTAGATACAGCAGGAATTCGTGACACAAAAGATTTTGTGGAAAAATTAGGTGTTGAAAGAGCAAAAGAATTCGCCCAGGATGCAGATTTAATTATTTTTGTTATAGATGCATCAAAAATGATAGATGAAAATGATGAAAAGATATTTAAAATTATAGAAGGTAAAAAAGCAATTATTTTGTTAAATAAGATAGACTTAGAAATAATAACAACAAAAGAAATTTTGAAAAATTTAACACAGAAAGAGGTAATTGAAATTTCAGCAAAAAAGAAAGAAGGAATTGAAGAATTGGAAAAATCAATTTCTACTTTGTTTTTTCATGGTGAATTGAAATTTAATGATGAAATATATATAACAAATATTCGTCATAAAAATAGTTTAGAAGAAAGCATACAGAGTTTAGAACAGGTTAAAGAAAGCATGATAGCAGGCATGCCGGAAGATTTTTATACCATTGATTTAATGAGTGCATATGAAAATCTAGGTAAAATTATTGGAGAATCCGTTGGAGAAGATTTAGTTAATACAATTTTTAGCAAATTTTGTATGGGAAAATAAAAAAGGAGTTTTAAGATGTCATACTTAAATGAAGAATATGATGTGATAATTGTAGGTGCAGGACATGCAGGATGTGAAGCTGCACTTGCCAGTGCAAGACTTGGATTAGAGACCATGATGTTTACTATAAGCATGGATAGTATTGCGCTGATGCCTTGTAATCCTAATATTGGAGGAAGTTCAAAAGGGCATTTAGTCAGAGAAATTGATGCTTTAGGCGGAGAAATGGGAAAAAATATCGATAAAACTTTTATTCAATCAAAGATGTTGAATGAATCTAAAGGTCCGGCGGTACATTCTCTTAGAGCACAGGCAGACAAACAAGACTATACAAGAGAAATGCGAAAAGTCGTTGAAAATACCAATCATCTAACCGTAAAGCAGGCGGAGGTAGTTAAATTAATTGTCAATGATGGAAACATTACCGGAGTTCAGACCTATTCTGGAGCCATCTATCCTTGTAAAGCTGTTGTTTTATGCACCGGTGTTTATTTAAAATCCAGATGTGTATATGGGGATATTAGTAACTATACGGGTCCAAATGGATTAGCAGCAGCCAATTATTTATCCCAGTCATTACAAGAGCTGGGTATTGAATTATTACGTTTTAAAACAGGAACACCTGCAAGAATTGATAAACGTTCGATTGATTTTTCAAAAATGGAAGAACAGAAAGGTGACAAAAAAATTGTTCCTTTTTCTTTTACAAATAAAAGTGAAGATTTAGAAAGAGAGCAAATTTCTTGTTGGCTTACCTATACAAATGAGGAAACTCATGAAATTATAAGAAATAATTTGGATCGTTCTCCTTTATACAGTGGAAATATAAAAGGAACGGGGCCAAGATATTGTCCTTCCATTGAAGATAAGGTCGTTCGATTTTCAGATAAGGATCGACATCAGGTATTTATTGAACCGGAAGGAAATTATACAAATGAGATGTATGTAGGCGGAATGTCCAGTTCTTTGCCAGAGGATGTACAATATGAAATGTATCGCTCTGTTCAGGGTCTTGAAAAAGTAAAAATTGTGAGAAATGCCTATGCAATTGAGTACGATTGTATTAATCCAAATCAATTAAAACCTTCCTTAGAATTCAAAAAAATAAATGGACTCTTTAGTGGAGGGCAGTTTAATGGAAGTTCCGGATATGAGGAAGCTGCTGGCCAGGGATTAATTGCAGGTATCAATGCAAGCATGAAAATATTAGGAAGATCTCCTCTCATATTGGACCGTTCCGAAGCGTATATTGGTGTTTTAATTGATGATTTAGTAACAAAAGAGACTTTAGAACCCTATCGAATGATGACCTCCAGGGCGGAATATCGTTTAATTCTTAGACAGGATAATGCGGATTTGCGTTTAACTGAAAAGGGATATGAAATTGGACTTATTAAGGAAGAACGCTACCAAAAACTTTTAATCAAAAAAGAACAGATTTATAAGGAAGTAGAACGTTTGGAAAGAACAAATATAGGAGCAAACAAGGAAGTACAAAAAATCTTAATAGAAAATGGAAGTACTCCCTTAAACTCCGGATGTACTCTGGCAGACCTTATTAGAAGACCGGAATTATCCTATGAGGTATTGGCTGCAATTGATAAAGAAAGAGTGGAGTTGGACCAGGAAGTCATTCAACAGGTTAATATTAATTTAAAATACAATGGATATATACAAAGACAGCTTCGTCAGGTAGAACAGTTTAAAAAATTGGAAAAGAAAAAGATACCGGAAGGTATTGAATATGAGAAAATCCATAGCTTGAGAATAGAAGCAACACAGAAATTGTCAAAAATTCGTCCTCATTCTGTAGGTCAGGCCTCGAGAATATCTGGAGTAACCCCTGCGGATATTGCCGTATTATTGGTGTATTTAGAACAACATAGAATTGAAAATTAGATTTTTTAATCAAGCAAAAAACGTTAAAATATATAGATTTACTGAAAATAAAATATTAGAAAATAACAGGAAAAAAAAATGAGAGATATTTTGCGGATAAAAGAAGAAATAGAAAAATTAGAGATTCAGCTATCGGATAAACAGGCAGAACAATTTTTAAAATATTATGAACTTTTAATAGAATGGAATTCTTTTATGAACTTAACTGCAATTACAGAGTATGAAGAAGTGATTGTAAAACATTTTGTAGACAGTTTACAACTTGTTAAAGTATTGAATTTAAAGGAAGAATATAAGATTCTTGATCTTGGAACGGGTGCAGGTTTTCCGGGTATTCCGTTAAAAATTGTATTTCCTAATTTAAAAATTACTTTATTGGATTCATTGAATAAAAGAGTTAAATTTCTTAATGAAGTAATCGATGAATTGCAATTAGATGGAATAGAGACAATTCATGGCCGGGCAGAAGACTATGGAAGAGAGAAAGCATATAGAGAGCAATATGATATTTGTGTATCAAGAGCGGTTGCAAACCTTTCTACATTATCAGAATATTGTATTCCTTATGTAAAAATTGGAGGCTTTTTTATCTCATATAAATCAGGAAAAATAGAAGAAGAATTAGAAAATTCAAAAAATGCAGTTAAATTATTTGGAGGAAAAATAGAAAGGGTTGAAACCTTTCATTTGACGGACACAGAAATGGAACGTTCTCTTGTGGTAATAAAAAAAAGTAAGGAAACATCAAAACTGTATCCAAGAAATGCAGGAAAGCCCTCGAAAGAACCAATTCTTTAAGTAATATAATGGAATTAAAAAATGTTAAGGGGAAAATTGTGATGATTGAAGGAAAATATTTATTTGGTGCAAATTCAGATTTAAGTGATGTATTTGAAATTAGAAGAAAGGTTTTCGTGGAAGAGGAAAATATTTTAGAAAAATATGAATTTGATGACTTTGATAATTATTGTGTTCATGGTATGATATCAGTGAAGGGAAAGAAGTTAGGTACCGGTCGAATCTTATATGATGGTGATGAATATAGAATTGGTCATATTGCCATTTTAAAAGAAGAAAGAGGAAAAAAATATGGAGACTTTTTAGTTCGTATGTTAATTGATAAAGCATTTTTAAATGGTGCCCAGGAAGTTGTCGTTGGAGCTAAAATTTCTGTAATTCCTTTTTATGAAAAAATTGGATTTAAGCAATACGGAACCATATATTTGGATACAGCTGGAATTGAACGAATGGATATGAAAGTAACCAAAGTTACCTTATGTAAGGAATGTAAAAAAATGTAAATTATTTTTATATTTTAATCTGAAAGGAGCATATATAATGAAAAAAAATGATTGCATTTCATTATCGGCGTTTCGTGCTTTGGAGATGCAAGAATTGGATCGTCAAAGAATTTCTATGGAAATACATGATACAACGGTTCAGAATCTTACAACATTAGTTCATAAAACGGAATACGTATCTAAACTTATAGATATCGATATCATAAAGGCAAAATTAGAAATATCTACAATGAATCAAATTATTCGAGATTCCATTGATGAACTGAGAGAAATTATATATGACTTACGCCCCATGTCCATTGATGATTTAGGACTTGTAGCTACGGTAGAAAGATACATTGATCAAATGAAATATGAAAATGATACATTGAAATATTTTCTTAATGTTACAAATGAAGAAAATAAAAAGGTTTTATCGGTGATTAACCTTAGTGTTTTTCGAATGATTCAAGAAGCACTGACAAACGTGAGAAAACATGCACATGCAACCAAAGTTATTATTCATATAATATATGAACCCAATGATATTAAACTTGAAATTGTTGATAATGGAGTAGGATTTCAAATAGAAAGGATTAGCGACAAAGTAAAAAATTTTGGATTAGCGATAATGAGTGATAATGTAAAATTGCTTTCTGGAACTATGAAAATTAAGTCAAAAATTAATGAGGGAACAACAATAGAAGTAGAAATACCTATTGTTGAGGAGGAAGAGTATGATACCAATTAAAATTATTATTATAGATGATCATTCTATGATAAGAGAAGGATTAAAACAACTTTTGGAATTGGATGGCGATATAGAAGTAATAGGGGAAGCCGGGGATGGTGTAGAAGGAATTAAACTTTTGGAAAGTACAAATCCAGATGTTATGCTACTGGATATTAACATGCCAAATATGAATGGATTACAGGTATTGGAAGAATTAAAAAAAGAAAAAAGAAATGTTAAAATTTTAATTTTAACCATACATAATGAAATAGAATATTTATTTAAAGCAGTAGAAATAGGAGTAGATGGATATGTTTTAAAAGATTCCAATTCTTCCATATTAAAAACTGCAATTACCACAGTTTACAATGGAGAATCTTATATTCAACCTTCTATGGCACCTCTTTTAAAAGAAAAAACAAACATTGTAAATACAAGTAAGAAAAAAAGTATGTTAACAAAGAGGGAACTTCAAGTTTTAGAATTGCTAAGTGAAGGACTTTTTAATAAAGAAATAGGAGAAAGACTTTTTATAAGTGAAAAAACAGTAAAAAATCATGTTTCTAGTATATTTAAAAAAATGATGGTAACCGATCGCACACAAGCAGTGGTGTATGCAATTAGAAATAATATAATTGATGTTATATAAATATTTCAAGCAAATGTTTCACGTGAAACATTTGCTTTTTTTGTGGTATAATATAAAAAATTGTGCTATAATGAAAGAACCAGCGTAAAGGAGAACTATACAGATGGGAAGAATAATAGCAGTTGCAAATCAAAAAGGTGGAGTAGGAAAAACAACTACCGCTATAAATTTATCAGCATGTTTAGCTGAAAAAGGAAAAAAAGTGTTAACTGTTGATGTAGATCCACAGGGAAATACTTCAAGTGGTTTAGGAGTTAATAAAAATGAGATTAAAAATACAATATATCAACTCATGATTGGTGAATGTACAATTGAAGAAAGTATTCAAACAAATGTTTTAGATAACTTATCTTTGATTGCGTCAAATGTCAACTTAGCAGGTGCAGAAATCGAATTAATTGGCATAGAAGATAAAGAATTTATCATGAAAAAGAATATAGATAAAATCCGAGACAATTACGAATATATTATTATTGATTGTCCTCCATCCTTGAATACCCTTACTGTAAATGCTATGACTACAGCTGACACAATATTAGTTCCAATACAATGTGAATATTATGCACTAGAGGGATTAACACAACTTATTCATACAATTAATCTTGTAAAAAAGAGATTGAACCCTTACTTGGAAATAGAAGGTGTTGTTTTTACAATGTTTGATGCCCGAACAAATTTATCACTACAAGTTGTTGAAAATGTAAAAAATAATCTGCAACAAAATATATATAAATCAATAATACCAAGAAATGTACGATTAGCAGAAGCACCTAGTCACGGAATACCAATTAATATGTATGATACAAAATCAGCAGGCGCGGAAGCATATAGAGACTTGGCAGATGAGGTAATTGCAAGAGAGGACGAAAGTATATGGTAGCAAAAAGAGGGTTGGGAAAAGGTTTGGATTCTATGATACCAGAAAAAGTTGAAAAATCAACAATAAATGATGAAAATGTTTCACGTGAAACATTTATTGCAATTAATAAAATAGAGCCAAATATAGCACAACCAAGAAAAAACTTTAACGAGGATGCACTAATTGAATTAGCAGAATCCATAAAACATTTTGGAATTATTCAACCATTGGTTGTACAAAAAAGAAACAAATTTTATGAAATTATTGCAGGCGAAAGACGATGGAGAGCAGCTAAAATAGCCGGATTAAAAGAAGTTCCGGTTATTATAAAAGACTATACAGATCAAGAAGTAGTTGAAATAGCCATTATAGAAAACATACAGAGAGAAGACTTAAATCCAATAGAAGAAGCGTTGGCTTATCAAAGACTAATTAAAGAGTTTAGCTTAAAACAGGATGAGGTAGCAGAAAGGGTAGCAAAAAGCAGGACGGCTGTTACAAACTCTATGCGTTTATTGAAACTCAGTGAAAGAGTACAACAACTATTAGTAGATGATATTATTTCAGGAGGTCATGGAAGAGCATTGCTTCCAATTGAGGATGAAGAACTTCAATATACATTAGCACTGAAAATATTGGATGAAAAACTAAGCGTTAGAGAAACAGAAAAATTAGTAAAAAAACTATTATCCGATAAACCTGTAAAAAGTGAAAACAAAAAAGACACCAATGAATTTATATATAATGATTTAGAAGAAAAAATGAAAACCATTATGGGTACAAAAGTTTTAATTAATAGAAAAAATAAAAACAAAGGTATTGTAGAAATTGAATACTATTCTCAGGAAGAGCTGGAACGGGTAGTTGATATGATTATGACAATACAAAACTGAAAGAATAGGTTAGGTGTGAACAAATGATGATTTTTGAACAATTTGGAATTGACATAGGTTATGTTTTACTTGGAAGCATAGCAGCTATTATAATTTTACTTATTATGATGATTATAATGTTGGTAAAACATAATAAATTAAAGAAAAAATACAATGATTTTATGGAAGGACAAGATGGAAAGACTTTAGAAAAAATTATTCTTACCAGATTTCATGAAGTTGACGAAATAAAAGAACACATGTTCACAGTTGATGAGCATTTGAATAATATTGATAAATCCCTACTAGAGACATATAATAAAATGTCCATTGTAAAATATGATGCATTTCGTGAAATGGGCGGAAAAATGAGCTTTATTCTTGTTTTCTTAACAGAGAGTAATGATGGTTTCATTTTGAACACGATGCATAGCAGTAGAGAAGGATGCTATACGTACATTAAAAATATTGCCAAAGGACAATGCGATGTTCCCTTATCAGAGGAAGAAACACAGGCATTGGAAGAAGCAGTCAGAAAGTAAGTTGTAAAATGAGAAAAGTATTAGTAAAAAATTTAAAAGGAAATGAAATTCTTGCAAAGACATTATATTCAAATTTAGATACGGAACTTATGATTAAGGGTACTATTGTTAGAAAAGACTATGCACAACGATTATCTGAACTTAATATAGAATACATTTATATTGAGGATGAAATTTCTCAAGGAATATTGGAAGAAGAAATAACAGAGAATCAAATAAAAAATCAATGTCAAAAAATAGTTGCAGAAACAATGGATCGTTATGCTTATTCTGGAAATAGTGAGTTTGAAAAATTAAAAGAGGTAGCAACCAATATTATTGAAGATATGTTAAATGAACCGGAGGTTATGTTTAACATTTCCGGTGTGCGCCAAAAAAGTGAAGAAATTTACGCACATTCTTTAAATGTATGTGCCTTGTCTGTATTACTGGCATTGCGTTTAAATTTACCATCGAAAAAAATAAGTGACATTGCAATGGGAAGTATTTTGCATGATATTGGATTTATGAACGTTCCTATTGAAAAAATAGGAAAGAACAATTTAAATGAATATACAGAAGCAGAAAAGAAAGCAATCCACATGCACGTAATATATGGCTACTCCCTTGTTGAAAATGAAAAATGGATTAATTCCGCAGCAAAGGATATTATATTGTCCCATCATGAATTAATTGATGGAAGTGGATACCCTATGCATTTAAAAGCAAATAAAATTAAAATAGGAACAAAAATAGTTTCGGTTTGTGACAGTTTTGACAATTTAGTATACGGTAATTTTGTAAAAAAACTAAAAGTACACGAAGCAATGGAAACAATTGTGGCCTATGGTGGGAAAAAATTTGATTTGGATATTATAAAAGTATTCAATGAATCGGTGGCGGCTTATCCCATTGGAACGATAGTAAAAACCAGTGAAAATCAAACGGGAATTGTTCTGAAACAAAATCATAGATGTCCCACGAGACCCATTGTCAGAATATTGAAAGATAAAAATGATATACCAATAAAAGATTGGGTTGAAAAGGATTTGACAAAGAAATTAACCTTATTTATTACAGAAACATTAGAAGACTATTAAAAAGAAAGGTGGTTATAACTATGCATAGTTATCTTAGAGCAGTTGGGTTTAGCCATGTAACAAGCAGAGCAGAATTAGAAAAAATTGTAGGCATAGTTATGGATAAGCCTAGTGAAAAATACATTTCAAAAATTAGTCGAATAGAGGCTATCACAGAGATAAAAAAAGAATTTGCTGAAGGGATAGGAGTTGCAATTCGTGGTATATACGATGAAAAAGGATTTTTTCATTTGGAACATTATTTTCCGTATTTTACAGCAAAGCAAGTTACTACAAAAGAAGATATCGTGATAAATAAAAGAGTGGATACGGATGCATATACGGGAATGTGCGATGATGTACGATTGGGAGTTTCTCTTATCTTTTATTTGCAAAATTCCATTGAATATATTGAATCCAATGGAAAAGAAGGTAGCAGTCGAATTATGCCATTGATATTAACTGGATTGTCTATAGAAGGAAAAGTTTTACTTGGTATTGAGACGAATGAAAAGAAGATGAAAAATCACCAGGCAGAAACGAAACAGAGAAGTAATCTGATTGCAGAAGCAAGAGCTGGAAATCAAGATGCTATAGATAGTCTAACGATTGATGATATTGATTTGTATGCCATGATATCCAGACGAGCAAAAACGGAAGATATCTACTCCATTGTAGAGACCTCTTTTGTTCCCTATGGATCGGAATCGGATAACTATTCTATTGTTGGAAGTATTTTAAGTTGGAAATTGGTAAAAAATGTGATGACCGGAGAAGAAATATTTGAAATATTACTTAATTGTAATGGATTGTGTTTTCCGATTTGCATTAATAAGCAAGACCTTTTGGGAGAACCTATGGTAGGAAGAAGATTTAAAGGAAATATCTGGATGCAGGGTAAAGTGGATTTTAATGAATTATAAAAGGTAAGACTTGACTTGTATATGTAGAGTAGTATACAATAATCAAGTACTATATTTGTAAATGTCTCTGTAGCTCAGCTGGATAGAGCGTCCCCCTCCTAAGGGGAAGGCCGCACGTTCAAATCGTGTCAGGGACACCAGAAACCAATGCCAGAAAGTCTTGAGTAGTCAAGATTTTCTGGCTTTTTTATGTAATAAGAAAGTGCTCCTATTACATAAAAAAAGCTCCGCTGTGGGTGTCCACGCCGCGCTAAGGTTAGCAGACCCCAGGGGGGATGCTGTGAAGTCCGCATATAAAATTCCAATAAAATAAGGAAGGTAATACATTTAAAAAATAAAAAGATATGCTAAAATCGCTGCTGTAATGGAATCCTTCTTGAATCAAAAATTAATTTGTGGTAATATTAGAGGTAATATTGATGGAAATTAGGAGGAAAATAAAATGATAGATCTAAAGTTTCTAAGAGAGAACCCAGAGACGGTAAAACAAAATATTCGAAATAAATTTCAGGATCAAAAACTTCCACTTGTAGATGAGGTAATTAAACTGGATGCAGAAAGCAGACAGACACAGCAAGAGGCAGACAATTTAAGAGCAAGCCGTAAAGCGGTATCAAAACAAATCGGTGGGCTAATGGCACAGGGGAAAAAAGAGGAAGCAGAGGCCCTAAAAGAGCAGGTAAATAAAGATGCAGAAAGTTTAGCTGCATTAGAAGAAAAAGAAACAGTGCTTCAGGAAAAAGTAAAAGAAATCATGATGAGTATTCCCAACATTATAGATCCTAGTGTTCCAATTGGTAAAAATGATACAGAGAACGTTGAAATACAGAGATATGGAGAACCTATTGTTCCGGAGTTTGAAATTCCGTATCACACTGATATTATGGAAAAGTTTGATGGAATTGATTTAGATAGTGCAAGAAAGGTTGCGGGAAATGGATTTTACTATTTAATGGGTGATATTGCACGGTTACATTCGGCCATAATTTCTTATGCAAGGGATTTTATGATTGATCGAGGCTTTACTTACTGTATTCCTCCCTATATGATTCGAAGTGATGTCGTTACCGGTGTTATGAGTTTTTCTGAGATGGAAGCTATGATGTATAAGATTGAAGGAGAAGACCTGTTTTTGATTGGAACCAGCGAACATTCCATGATTGGTAAGTTTATAGATACGATACTTCCAGAAGAAAAGCTGCCACAGACTTTGACAAGCTATTCGCCTTGTTTTAGAAAAGAAAAAGGAGCACATGGTTTAGAGGAACGTGGTGTTTATAGAATTCATCAATTTGAAAAACAGGAAATGATTGTAGTTTGTAATCCGGAAGATAGCAAGATGTGGTTTGATAAATTATGGCAGAACACAGTAGATCTATTTAGAACCTTAGATATTCCTGTTCGTACTTTAGAGTGCTGCTCAGGGGACTTAGCAGATTTAAAGGTAAAGTCTATAGATGTGGAGGCATGGTCACCAAGACAGAAAAAGTATTTTGAGGTTGGAAGCTGCTCAAACTTGGGAGATGCCCAGGCTCGCCGTCTTAAGATTCGTGTAACGGGTAAAAATGGAAAGTACTTTGCGCATACCTTAAATAATACGGTTGTTGCACCTCCTAGAATGCTGATTGCTTATTTGGAAAACAACTTAAACGAAGATGGTACTGTTAACATTCCGACTGCATTAAGACCCTATATGGGAGGAAAAGAAAAGATTCAATAGAAAAATTTTTAGGGGGTAATTCTTATGAAAAAAGACAATAATATACTTTACTTTGGTGTTTTTTTTGCAGCATCGGTGCTATCGGAGATCTACTGTATCGTTGAAAAAATAAATGTAGTAGGAGTGAGTATCGTTGTTTTGATTGCAACCTATCTTTTCTTGGATGCGATTCGCAATGAAAAAATGGATGAACAGGAAAAGACAAAGATTTTTTATGGTGAAAGACTGGAAGAATGTGAAAAAGTGCAAAAAGCACTTTACATCCAAATTAAAAAAAATTCTGAGATTGTAGAGCAAAAACTTGATAAAATAGTGGAAAATCAAAATTCAGGAATAGAAGAGATGGTAGGAGGTCAGGCGAGAGCAGCTAAGATTATTGTAAAATATGTGAGAGATGATATTAAAAAGACAGTGGCTATGGGAAAAGCCAATAGCGAAAAAATTATTTATACATTGAATCAAAATGCAGATAAAATAGTAAAAGAAGCCAGTCATTCTAATTTTGAATCAAAAGACATTACATCAAATGTGGATTCCAACGTAAATAATTTGATCAATCATATGGAAAGCAGAATGAAGGATATTGAAAAAGAACTGGTTAAGTTAGAGCAGATTTCGGAAAATCTGCGAATCGATATAAGAGGAATCAATCTAAATGTGCAGCCAATGCAGATGTCGGTTCCTATGATGCAGCCAATTCCTATGATGCAGCCTATTCAAAAAAGTGAAGAATCAGAAATGGAAATTTCCAAAATAGAAGAATCAGAAATTCAAACCCCAAATATGGAAGAACCAATTGTTGAAATTCCAGAAATAAAGGAAGAGAAACCTGAAGATTTTAAAGTGGAAGAAATGGTATTAGATGAGCCGGAAATAGAAGAACCGGAAATAGAAGAACCGGAACCAGAAGAATTGGAAATAGAAGAACCGGAAATAGAAGAATTGGAAATAGAAGAACCGGAACCAGATAAGAAGGAAGACCCCAATAAACAACTAAGTCCGGAAGAAATCGAAGCAATGTTTGCAAATATAGGAACGGAGGAACCGAAGGAAGAGCCAGAGCCAGAGCCAGAGCCAGAGCCAGAACCGGTTCCTGAAATCAACCTGGCAGATTCAAATAAACAGTTGAGTGCAGATGAGATAGCGGCGCTATTTGCATCTATGGGATAATGAAATGAACTATATAGTAATGGACTTAGAATGGAATCAGGGAATGCAGGTATCCGAGGAATTAAAGCAGAAGATACCCTTTGAGATAATTGAAATAGGTGCAGTGAAGTTAAGTGAGAACAGAACCCTTATAAGTGAGTTTCACAGAGTAATAAGACCCATAATTTATAAGGAATTATTTCCTGTGACACAGAGTCTGGTTCCTATTGAACCGGAGGAATTAAATAAGGGCTGCTCCTTTTCTAAAGCTATTTCTGATTTTTTTGTCTGGTGTAGTGATGGTGGAGAAACGTATTCTTTTTGCACTTGGGGAAATACGGATTTAACAGAATTGCAAAGGAATATGCAGTATTATAAAACAAAAAAAATATTTACAAAACCCTTTTTTTATTACGATGTGCAGAAACTATTCGCATTGCAAATAGAAGGAAAAAAAATTCAGAAAACTTTGGAATATGCAGTTGAATATTTTGGATTTGAAAAAAAAGATGAATTTCACAGAGCTTTATGGGATGCAGAATATACAGCAAAAATATTTCAAAAGTTAGATAAGAACCTGATTGACCGATATTATTCCATTGACTGTTTTCATAATCCACAAAATGAAGAAGAAGAAGTTTTTGTAAATTACGGAAATTATTCGAAGTATATTTCAAGAGAATTTAATACCAGAGAAGATGCTCTCAGCAACCCTAAAATTAAACAATTAAACTGTTTTTTATGCGGAAGATCCATTGTAAGAAAGATAGACTGGTTTAGCAATAACCCTAAAAATTATTATTGTCTTGGTTATTGCAGTAAACATGGTTATTTAAAAGGAAGGATTCAAGTCAACCGGGTAGACAATGGAAAGCGTTATATTGTTAAAATAGTGAGTAGAATAGGGAAGGAAGCTGCAAGAAAATTAAAACTGCATTATGATGAAATTTCGGAAAAAAAATAAAATAGCAAGAAGAAGGAGGCTCACAGAATTTCTATGAAGCCTCCTTAACAGACTCTTTATCCTTTTTAAATGGATAAATCCATTTAGTATCGTAAATCAAATTTTTTGGACTCTCTTCGCTTTTTATTTCTGAAATAAAAATAAATACCTACGCAGATACATAGAATAAGGCATATACTAAGGATAATAAAAGGCTTTAGGTTCCAATGATTGGAAGCGTGTATATTTTTATCCTCTACAACTTTTGTCTTTTGTGAAACTAAAAGAGTGGGAAAATCTTTCTTTTCATAAATAATATCAATGGATCCTACGGTTTTTCCTGCATAAGTGTAGGATATCTGGCCAATTACATTTTCACCATCCTGTAAGGTAATGTCATCATAGAAGGAAATGGACTCCTTGGCATCTTCTAGTGTTGCATCATTTGGAAGCAATACGCAAGCATCTTCACTTAACTTAAGAGAGGACTGTTTGCAATCAAAGAAAGGACTATAGGTGGTAAATAAGGGAGAATCCTCATATTCTAAGTTTACATTCTGTAAATTGTGTTTTTTGTAATTCGCAAATGCAAAATCAAACAAAGAGGTCGTATCGGTATATTCATTTCTTGGAGAAGCAGCACCATTTGCCCGCATAACAACACAGACAAGCTGTATCCCATCCTTTTCTGCAAAGGTTACGAGAGTAGAAGCCGCCTTACTTGTGTAACCGGTTTTTCCGCCAATGCAGTATTCATATTCATATTGTGGATATTTATATCCGTTTAACATTTGATGATGATTTAAAAACACATTATCAATATCGTGTTTATTGGTTGGTGGAATAGAGTATCTCTTGGTAGCGGTGACTTTCCTGAAAATAGGATGTTTCATGGCTTGACGGGCAATTAACGCCATATCGTAAGCACTGGTATAGTGCTGGTCATCATGGAGACCATTTGCATTTACAAAATGTGTATTTAGACACCCCAGTTCTTTTGCGCGCTGATTCATCATGTCTGCAAATTTCGAAAGGCTTCCAGCTACATGCTCACCAACGCCCCAAGAAACTTCGTTTGCAGAAGCAAGCATGATGGCATATAAACATTGCTCCATAGTCAGTTTTTCACCTTCATCAATGCCAATATGGCTGCTTCCTGACTCAATTCCAAAAACAGAATCATGAGAGAAGGTAACAATTTCACCCATAGAGCAATGCTCCAAGGCAAGAAGTACGGTCATAATTTTAGTTATACTGGCAGGATACTGTTCTTTGTGACTTTTCTTTTCATACAATATCAAACCGGTGGATAAATCCATAAGAATTGCAGAATCAGCATCTACGGAAGGACCTTTTGGCCAAAGCTTAGAGTCGGATTTTTCTCCGGCACTTGCAGCCATTGGATTAAAAATATTTATAATAAGTATGCTTATCAGCATAAAAGATAACAATCGATATGATTTCATAATAATTTGGGATTTCCTTTCAAAATAAACTATATCTATTATAGTTTATTTTTGGAAATGCCGCAAGGGGCAAAACGAATCCCTAATTTGCGGCATGCATTCGTTTAATGACCTTAAGCCGCGTAAATTCCTCACGCTCTTTTTCTTCCAATGCATTCTGAATATCCGTTACTAAGGTTCTATATCGTGGAATCGTTATATTTTGCAGCGCATTGGCTCTCTTCTGTGTTTTTTTAATACTATTAGCCAGACGATAAGCCGAGGTTTCAATCATGGATAAACGAATCGTCAGCTCTTTCACCCGATTGAACTGATAAAAAGCTTCGTCTAAAGAAATTCGGGTTCCGTAAAAAGAATAGGCAGCCTTTTTTTCTTTTTCATTATACTCCACCAAAGGAATTTCGGTTCCCATGATACTTCGTACTTTGATATCAATGGAATCTTCAATGGGCATAGTCTTTGACAACTGTGACACATTGTGAATTCCCATTTCAATATTTGCATTTTGTAAGGCTTTATATGCAGAGGTAAAGGTAACATCAATTTCGGATTGAATACTGGAGGCTTCATCAATTAAGTCCATAAGCTCCCGAATGAGAATGTTACGTTTTTTATCCATTAATTCAAAACCCTGGCGGGCAAGCGTCAGCGAACTTTTTGCCAATATGAGGTTACCCTTTGTGGGAAAGGTATTTGGATCCATGCTTTCACCTCCTGTTTAGTCTTCTAGAGAATCATCCTGTTTTTCTTCTACCTGGGGTTCTCTGTAGTATTTATCCAAAATCTTTGTATCAACACGGTCAAGTTCTTCTCTTGGAAGAATAGAAAGAAGCTCCCACCCTTTGTCTAAAGTTTCAAAGATAGGGCGGTCTTCCGAATGTCCCTGGGAAACAAACTGTTCTTCAAAGGAGGTACCAAACTTTAAGTATTTTTTATCAATTGGTGATAATTCATCTTCACCGATAACACTAGCCAAAGCCCTGGCATCTCCTACATGAGCATAAGAAGAAAACAACTGATTTGCTAAATCCTGATGATCTTCCCGAGTATATCCAGCACCAATACCGTCCTTCATAAGACGGGAAAGAGATGGAAGTACATTGATTGGAGGGTAAATATTCTTCTGATGAAGAGAGCGTTCCAATACAATCTGTCCTTCTGTAATATAGCCGGTTAAGTCTGGGATAGGGTGTGTAATATCATCATTTGGCATAGTTAAAATAGGTATCTGTGTTACGGAGCCTGTTTTTCCGGCTACAATACCGGCTCTTTCATATAAAGCAGCAAATTCACTGTAAAGATAACCAGGATATCCTTTTCTACTTGGAATTTCTCCTTTGGAAGAAGAAACTTCACGCATTGCTTCAGCAAAAGAAGTCATATCGGTAAGAATAACTAAAATATGCATTCCTTTTTCATAAGCTAAATATTCTGCAGCGGTGAGAGCTACCTTTGGTGTAATCAAACGTTCTACAACCGGATCGTTTGCAAGATTTAAAAACATAGTAACATGGGAACTTGCACCACTTTCTTCAAAGGTATGGCGAAAGAATTCAGCAACATCATGTTTAACTCCCATGGCGGCAAATACAATACCAAAGTTTTCATTGTTTCCTTCTCCAAGGGAGGCTTGCTTTACAATCTGAGCAGCTAACTGATCATGTGGAAGCCCATTTCCGGAAAAGATAGGAAGCTTTTGTCCGCGAATTAAAGTAGTCAAACAATCAATAGCAGAAATACCGGTCTTAATATAATTACGCGGATATTCCCTTGATACAGGGTTGAGAGGCTGTCCGTTTACGTTTAACTTAACCTCAGGTACAATATTTCCAAGACCATCAATGGGTTGTCCAAGACCATTAAAAGTACGACCTAAGATGGCTTCGGAAAGACCGATTTCCATAGGATGACCGGTAAGTTTGGTATGGGTATTTTTTAAGGACATTTCGTCGGTACCGCCAAATACTTCGATAATGGCCTTATCTTCATAAACTTCTACAATTCTTCCTAATTTCTTTTGTGTGCCGTCTACTGTAAACTCTACAATTTCTTCATAAGAAGCATCGCGAACACCTTCCAAAGCGATTAGGGGACCATTAATGGAACTTAAGCCTAAATATTCGATTGACATAATTTCATCCCTTCCTTATGCATTTGTGGCAATGAGACGGTTATAGAAGTCGTCAATCATTTGCTTATATTCATCAAATTTTTCTAGTTCATTATTTGCAATATCATATTTTATAGAAACCAGCTTTTCAAAAATCTTATCTTCACGGATTAAGGTCATTGGCATACTCATAGCTACGAGTTTCCTGCATTTATCATATAGATAGAGAATAATTTCCATCATCTTATATTGCTTTTCCATGGGAACATAAGTATCTTCCGGATGAAAAGCATTTTGCTGAAGGAAACCAAGGCGAATGATACGAGAAATTTCAAGTACTAATTTCTGATCGTCCGGTAAAACATCACTACCAATTAATTTTACGATTTCATTTAAACTATTTTCCTGACTTAGAAGACTAAGCAATTGATTCCGATAGTTTACAAAATCACTATGTACATTTGTGGTAAACCATGGAGCCAAATCCGTAACGTATTCACTATAGCTGTTCAGCCAGTGTATGGCAGGAAAATGTCTTGCGTAGGCAAGAGACTTATCCAATGCAAAAAAGCAGCGGACAAAACGTTTTGTATTCTGGGTAACGGGCTCAGAAAAATCACCGCCTTGAGGAGAAACAGCACCAATAATGGTTACACTTCCTTCGGTCCCATTTAAGTTACCCATATATCCAGCTCGTT
The DNA here is from genome assembly GCA_036658435.1 of Acetivibrio sp. Taxonomy (GTDB): domain Bacteria; phylum Bacillota; class Clostridia; order Lachnospirales; family Lachnospiraceae; genus DIGJ01. The sequence continues at coordinate 7,381 of JAVXEO010000012.1, read as the reverse complement.
CATAAAATGCGGAGAGACGGGAAGCTAAGTAAGCAGGAAACCCTTCTTCAGCAGGCATTTCTTCCAAACGACCGGATAATTCACGAAGAGCTTCTGCCCATCTTGAAGTAGAATCTGCCATAATTGCCACATGATATCCCATGTCGCGGTAATATTCAGCCAAAGTAATACCAGTATAAATACTGGCTTCACGGGCAGCTACCGGCATATTGGACGTATTTGCAATTAAAACAGTACGAGCCAGTAAAAGATTTCCCGATTTTGGATCCACCAGTTCAGAGAATTCCTCCAAAACATTGGTCATTTCATTTCCTCGTTCCCCACAACCGATATAGACAATAATATCAGCATCGGACCATTTTGCAAGCTGATGCTGGGTCATAGTTTTTCCGGTTCCGAAACCTCCGGGAATTGCTGCAGTACCACCTTTTGCAATAGGAAAAAGAGAATCAAAAATACGCTGACCTGTCAAGAGAGGCTTATCTAGTGGAAAACGTTTTGCCGTTGGACGGGGTACACGAATGGGCCATTTTTGCAGTAAAGAAATTTCTTTTTCCTGTCCATCACTGCACTGTATGGTGATAATCGGATCCAAAACGGTATAGGCTCCGTCAGATACTACTTTTGTTACCGTTCCAAAGATGTTTGGAGGAACCATAGATTTGTGTACAATGGCGGTTGTTTCAGGAACTTCCGCTATAATGGTTCCACCATAAACCATATCGCCTTTTTTTACAGTAACGTGTACATCCCAAAGTTTCTCAGTATCCAAAGAACTTGTGGCAACACCGCGGGGAATGAAAGCGCCCGCTGATTTTGCAATTTCTTTTAATGGACGTTCAATTCCATCATATATATTACTTAAAATACCGGGTCCTAAGGTTACAGAGAGGGAAGCACCGGAACCGGTAACTTCTTCTCCCGGTTTTAATCCGGTGGTTTCTTCATAAACCTGAATAGTTGTTTTGTCTTTTGTCAGACCGATAACTTCTCCGACCAGATGATCTTTTCCTACATAAACCATCTCAGCCATTTTAAATCCGAGGTTACCACTTAGATAAATGACAGGACCATTTATACCATAAATTTTACCTGTAGTCTGCGTCATTGCTTACATAACCTCCTTTTATAATGAGAACGAATCTTTTTCTTCTGAAAATTTCGTAGAAAAAGAGCGGTCAATTAAAATATTTTTTTCATGAATAACGGCCCTGGTTCCACCCCAAAAATCAAAAGTGCTAGCTGTGAGAGAAACACCGGTCTTTTCTTCTAAACTTTCTTTTTTATTCAAGTCAGATTGATTGATGTAAATCGTTATATGATCTCCTCTTGCAAAAGAGGCTGCCTCACGAATCTGTTTCTCCAAAAGAATAAAATAATCTTCTGTCTTCATAAAGGAAGTTAATTTATTCATTACTTCCTCAAAGAGAATATCTTTTAGGGCTTCGGTTTTTTCCTTTATCTGCCGTTTGAAATCCAGATTATCCAGTGAAAGCATCTTGTTCTTATCCTGTACTAATTTTTTTGCTTCTAATTCCAGAGTAAAGGCAGCTTTTTCTTCTGCTTCTTTTTTATGTTCTTCATATATGTTTTTCAAAGATTCTTGATATTCAAAAAGAATATTTTCGCTTTGCTTGTTAGCATCTGCAATCGTTGAGTCATAAAATACACGTAATTTTTCGTCTAAGGTCATACTTAAACCTCCTTATATCTTTAAACCAATCGCTTCATTTACATACTTCATAATGAAGTTTGGATCGCGACCGGTTCCATGTCGGTCAGGAATTTCTACAATCAAAGGAAGACGGCGGTTAAGCTTTACTTCATCAATGATGTCCGGAAATTCGCGGCCAAATTTTTCTGTCAACAGAAGGATACCGATTTCTTTATCGGAGAATGCCTTTTCTAACTGTTGATGCAAGTGCTTTTTTGAATGAATGACAACGCCTTCCACACCTGCAAGGCGCATACCTGTTAAGGTATCTATATTATCACTAATTAAAAACATTTTCATAAAAATGCTCCTTTTTATGCCATTACTTTACTTAACCTAAGATAGAGAATGAAATCAATAAACCATATAATGCAACAGACTCTGCAAGAGCAACGAAGATAAGTGCTTTACCCATGACAGAGGAATCTTCACTTAAAGCTCCAATAGCGGCACTAGCAGCGCTTGCTACGGCGATTCCGGCACCAATACAAGACATTCCGGTTGCTAAAGCAGCAGCTAAATATTTCCATCCATCCACAGCACTGGAAGCAGCGGCTCCAGCATCTGCAGCAGAAACTTTTCCGCTGAACATTAAGATATCTGCTGTAATTAAGGTTCCAAAAAAGAAAAGAGCATTAAATCCAAGGGCTGCTTTGAAGCTTCCTTTTTTCTTCTCTCCTAAAAGATATACACCAAAAGGAATGATAAAGCTTAAAACTAAAATGCTTAATAAAATAATTTTTGTTGTCATGATAAAAATCCTCCTATTTATTAACTGATTTAAATGGACGAAACTCTCGTCCGGTACCTTTATAGAAACGGCTGAACATTTCATAGTATTCCAGTCTAAGTACCTGAATACCAACAACAAGACCTTCCAGACCGGCTACCGCAATGTTGCCAATAATAATTACAAATAAATTTCCACCGCCATTTTCAATCCCTGCAAGGGAAAGAACAACAGCCATCATGCCGGCATGACTTAATGCAAAAGCACCAACACGGACAAAGGAAATGGTATTGGTTGCGTAACTTAACACAACATCAAATAATTCAACAAAAGCTTCCACAAAAAACATGGCTTTCCCACCCGCTGGGAAAATATGTTTTTTTCGCTCAATTAAATTGCTCAATGGTTCTTTTAACATAATACACAGCAAAGGTATTCCGAATAAAAGTACTAAAATAATAGTAGCAGGAAGCTGGTAACCTAAAAAGTAAAAACCAACACAGGCAGCCACACCACCATATACAAGAATTCCGGCAATACCGCTTGGATCAAAAAGCAATCGTCCCAAATCGTGGGAATGAATGGCATTTATTATATTGAGAACCATAGCAATCAGAATCAATACAACACCAAAAATGACAGCGGTAATTAAGGTACTCATAATATTATCCATCGGTCTTCGCCAAAGAGCTGGGAAGACATCTTCAAAACCAAAAACACTACCATACATAAAACCAAATACAGTGGACCAAACGCCTGCAACGGAAACGATACCGGCGAGATTGATATGCTTTAGCTTATAAAGTAGTAATCCTCCCACGGCCAGACAAAATCCCTGGCCTACATCACCAAACATAATTCCAAAAATTAAAGTATAGGTAAGTGCTACAAATATGGTGGGATCCATTTCGTCGTAAGCAGGAAGACCATACATTTTTATAAACATTTCAAATGGTTTGAAAAATTTAGGATTGTGAAGCTTCGTTGGGGGAGTTTCTTTGTCGTCATCTTTGGCGACCTGTGTAATACAGTAAACCTTCGGGTCATCTTTAATTTCTTTGATTAAGGCCTTCGTATCCTTTGCACTCATCCAACCACAGAGAATATAAAATACCTGATCGGTATGAGGATTGTCTGTGCATACGGCCATTTTTCGAATATCAAAATTGTCGGACAAACGCTGGAGAGTCTGGAAAGCTAAAAGAATTTCAGAACCCTGTTCATCCAGTTTCTTCTTTATCTTATTCTTTATTTCTTTTCCTTTGGCACGTACCTTATGCATGCGCTTAACCAATACCTGATAAGCCTCTTCAGGGGTGCCTTCGTATTCGTTTGCTAATTCAATACGTTCAAAATGCAGGGAAGCATAAACGGCATCTACCTGATCGGAAGCAGTAGCGGGAGAAAAATAGACTCCCCATACATACTCCGCATTGCGCTCACATTCATAGAATACGGTGTTTAAATTGTCATAGACAAAACGAGTGAATTTATTATAATATTCATGTGCAATTCGTCCAAAACGAAAGCGTATAAAATTGAAATGCTGTATTTTATCTAATTCAAAATCCAACATCCGAAAGGGCTCAATTTGATTAATAAGAGTAGTCAGATGCTTTTTTTCTTCTTTAATATCCTGATGTTTCTCCACCAACTTGTCCATAAGGGAGTAGGACTTATTAATAATTTCAGAAGCTTCGGAAGCAGACATTTCATGTTGAGCACAGGGAATATCTTTACTCAATCGGTCTACTAGCATTTGTGATTTGTTTAAAAGCTCTTTATAGGGATTCATTTCAATAAAAGGCTTTACATCCTGGTCGCTCCCCAGTTCGGTGAGAGCATTTTCTAAATGTATTTCATGTTTGTTTAAATAGATATCTACAACACGATCGATGTCATCTTTAGGACCGGTAATGTTGAGATACTTCATTTTCTCAATCAAAGCTACGTCTCCTTTACTTAAGAATGTAATTTAATGTATCCGCCGGTTCCAGTCCATAGCGGATGCACTCTAGAGAAGTGGTAAGCCGATCTATTTCCAATTCTTTCATAAAAAGGAAATGATGAATGGTACACATGGAGTTTGGATATTTTTTCATATTCATGCGGTATAAATGATTGCGCTTTTGATAAAATAAACTTTCCACAGAAAAATGTGTATCTTTCATGTCTGCATTCTCTGAGCGATAATAGGTACTTTCCATCACAGAAATAAATTCTTCCAGTGTTGCGGATTCAATCATATTCATTAGTTCATTTGATTTTAACTTATAATGAATGGGTATGATGGAAGAATAGATATGAGTGGAATCTACGTCATAATATTTTTTAGAACGATAAATCCACATCATATTTAAAAAATCAATTTCTTTTCCTATGATATCCGTAAATGCTTTTTGATCCTTTGATCTGGAAACTCTTTTTCGCAGTTTCCAAATGGTCATATAGTAAAAAATATCCAGCTGCACTTCGAAATCATACAAAGTACCATCTGCAGTTTGCTGTATGTGGCGAAACAAGTCAAAATACGGAGTATCTTTTAAATAATTAATAAATTCATCTAAGGTTTCGGAACCAGAAAGTTTCCGAATATCCAAATGGGAATGTTTTTGGAAAAATGGTTCAAATAAAGATAAAT
>JAVXEO010000012.1:0-2286 GCA_036658435.1 Acetivibrio sp. | reverse complement strand
ATAAATCATAACCGGGATCCTTGCTAAATAAATTCTGAAGACAAGACTTCAGTATATTTACCTCGTAACGAAAAAATAGCAGATCCAAAGACCCACGTTGCTTTCCATTTGCAAAACGAAATAACTTTGCATAATCTAAGTAAAGAGCATTATTTATAATATGTTCGATTTCGTTTCGATGTAGAAGCCGTTCATCACAGCCGGCAAACAAATCTTTATAGGAAGGCTGCACTTTCAAAAAATTTATGAAATCGGTAACGGAGGTCAAATTAGATATGCTTTCATAATCATGAATAGAAATCAACCGAGCTTCCATTGCCTTTGTTTTTGTGACAATACCGCTATAAGTTAGTAAGTCAGTAAACATAATATCATCCTCCTATTATTCATTAATGATATGCTGGAAGATGGTTTCTGTATAAATGTCATGATTTTTACTGTAATCCGATTCTAAATGCTTCATGTTTTTTTCAAAGGAGGAATGAAGGTCTATTTTCGCTTCTTCCATCTCACCATTCATTTTCTGACGAATTACATCCAACTTCGTTTGGGTTTCTTTTGAAATATGGTCATCCAACTTCTGTATATCTTTTGCCAGCTGCTGATAAAGTGCTTTTTTCTCAACGGATGTATGGTCTACAATGGAAGTTGCCTTTTCTTCAATATCGTTTAAAAGGTTAATTACTTTCTCCATGTATTAAAACCCCTTTCTTTTAATTTACTATTAACATAATACACCTTTTTTTAAAAAAAGAAATAGCCAATACATAAACAATTTTCAATTTTGAGACTTTGTAATTGTGCAATATCACTATAAAAAAGAAAAATAGATTTGTTTGACTAAAATAAAAGAAAAAGATATAATCAAAGAAATAAATTTCTTATAAAGGAGAAACGGATGCGGCTTAGAAATATACCCGGAGCAAAAGACAGGATTGCAAGGGATGCTTTTGTAATTCAGGAACCAAAGCTATGGAAAGGAAGATGGAAGGAGGTTTTTGGAAACAGTAACCCCATACAGATTGAAATTGGTATGGGAAAGGGAAAATTCATACAGGAATTGGCAGGACAGAATCCGGACATAAACTATGTGGGCATTGAAAGATATTCCAGTGTGCTATTACGTGCTCTTGAAAAACGTGAGGAAGTGGATCTTGGAAATCTCTTCTATATTGAAATGAATGCAGAGGAGATCGCAGAAATTTTCGAAAAAGGGGAAGTAAAACGTATTTACCTTAATTTTTCGGATCCATGGCCAAAAGAGCGTCATGTAAAGAGAAGACTTACTTCAAGACAGTTTCTTGCAAGATATCAGGAAATTTTGTCACCGGAGGGACAGGTTATTTTTAAGACAGATAACCGGGAACTTTTTGATTTTTCTTTGGAGGAAGTAAAAGAAGCAGGATGGAATCTAATTAATTATACCTACGATTTGCATCACAGCGAATATAGGGAAGGAAATGTAATGACAGAATATGAAGAAAAATTTTCAAAAGAAGGAAAACCTATTAACCGGCTTGTGGCTGACAGAACCTGATTTTCTGCTTATGTGACTTAGTTACGGTTAAAGATTTAATATTTGCATATACTAATAAAAAGATGTTGGAAACAGGAAAGCAGTTTCATGATTCCGAAAGGGGTATGATTGTATATATGAAACCTTCTTTTAATATGAAGAAGAAGATAGCAGGAACCCTATCACATAATAAGAACTTAAATAAAAGAGTGCTGCAGGTAAAACGCTCATGGGATGAAGTCTCAGATTTGCTTGCCGGCAAAAATAAAAGGAGGAAATAAATATGGAATTAAAATTTACAGATGAAAACTTTAATCAGGAAGCATTAGAAACAGAAGGACTGGTAGTAGTAGATTTTTTTGCTGACTGGTGTGGACCATGTAAAATGATGGCACCAATTATTGCGGCCTTAGCTGAGGAATATGTAGGCAGTGTTAAAATAGGTAAATTAAATGTGGATGAAAACCCGGCAGTTGCGCAGAAATATAGGGTTATGTCAATTCCTACCATTTTATTTATAAAAAATGGAGTGGTTGTAGAGACTAGCGTAGGAGCGATATCTAAAAACCAATTGGTTGAAAAAATCATGACGAATAAATAATATTTTTGTCAAAAAAGTGAAAAAAAGGGCTTGCATTTTGTGAAAACATGAGATATAATAATCCTTGCGTTGGAAAAATGCAATGCGTTGCTAGCTCAGTTGGCAGAGCACCTGACTCTTAATCAGGGTGTCCAGGGTTCGAACCCCTGGCAGCGCATTTAAAGTCCTT
>JAVXEO010000011.1:0-45958 GCA_036658435.1 Acetivibrio sp. | reverse complement strand
TGGTCACTGAAGTGACCATGCTTTGGCGCGAGAGTCTGCAAAGCAGACTCTTTATTTTAATCCTAAGAAATTCTCATATATTTCACAAAGCAAGGCTGCATCTTCCGGATTTGGCATTTCACAAAAAATACGAAGTAATGGTTCCGTTCCTGAGAATCTTGCAATAATCCATCCTCCATTTTCCAGATAGACTTTACATCCATCCAGATAAGAAATTTTTTCAATCGTAAACGGAATCTCGGGAAGTTCTTTTTCTGTCATAAGGGTTTTGAAAATGTCTTCTTTCTTTTCTTGGTTAAATTTATAATCCCGTTCTTCCATAAAGATAGAGCCACATTCTTCTTTAATATCCCTGTAAATTTCCGAAAGTTTTTTACCGGTTACGGCTATCATTTCTACCAAAAGAGCGGCTGCATAAATACCGTCTTTTCCACGAATATGTCCTCTGACCGTCAAGCCTCCTGAGGATTCTCCTCCAATTACCGCATCGGTTTCCTGCATTTTTGCAGAAATATATTTAAAACCAACGGGCACTTCATAACAGGATTCCCCAAATGTTTTTGCTACCTTATCCAGCATATGTGTCGTTGCAATGTTTCGAACAACTGCACCATGCCATCCTTTATATTTTACTAAATAGTAATAAAGCAGTACTAAAATGTCGTTTGGATGTAAAAATCTTCCGGTATCATCAATCACTCCGATTCTATCCGCATCTCCATCCGTAGCTATTCCTATATCACAACCTTTGTCTATTACATAGTTTTGTAAGGAGCGGAGGGTATGTGCCGATGGAGAAGGAAGTTTTCCACCAAATAAGGTATCATGTCTTTCGTGAATGGTTAAAACATCACATCTTGCCGTCATTAATATAGTCTTTAACGATGTTTCGCTTACTCCGTACATAGGGTCTAAGGCAACCCGCAATCCACAGGATCTGATTTTATCCATGTCAACGGCTTCAATGATGTTATCCAGATATTCATTCAAGGGATTGATTTCTACAATTAGGCCACTGGTGACCGCCTTGTCATATTCCATTTCTTTTACATCCTTATCTAAAACGTCCTGAATATATTCCTCGATGTCTCGGGTCTGTATCTCATCTGCATCACGTCCACCCTGGGTAAATACTTTAACTCCATTATAAATAGCCGGATTATGACTAGCTGTTATCATCATTCCATATGGGAATTCATGAATCATAATGTAATACATAATCAAAGGTGTTGGAGAAGAACGATTGATCAAATATGCCGTAATGTTTTCTGCTGCAAAGACCATTCCTGCCCACTGCATCGCTTCTTTGGAGAGAAATCGTCTATCGTATCCCAGTACAACTCCCTTTTCCTGAACGCCTTCGTTTTTTATTTTATTTACCAGTGCTTTGGCAAGTTTTTGAATGTTTGCTTTGGTAAAGTCATCTCCAATGATGGCTCTCCAGCCGCCTGTTCCAAATTTTATCATTCTTATGTCCTCCTCATTAAATTAACCCATTGTTACTACAACCTGATTCACACTATTTTTTGGCATTTGTACTATTTTATCTACTTTTTTACCATTTACTTCAATAGAAGAAATGCCTTTCATTACCTTGTTGGGGTTCTTAATCTGAATTTCATAGGTTGCGTTTCTCCACTGTCTATGAACGGAAAATTCTTCCCATTCCGATGGAATACAAGGATCTACCATCAGATAATCCAGTTGTGGGCGAATTCCCAGTATGTATCTGGTTGCACTAAAATAGGCCCAGCCGCCGGTTCCTGTCATAAACGGATGTCTTGCACGTCCAAAAGCGGTATGATCTTTTCCCATAATAAACTGGCAGTAAGAATAAGGTTCTGCTTCTCTTATCTCTATTTTATCATTTTGATTATAAGGGGATAAGGCATCATAAAATTTCATTGCTTTATCTCCCCGTCCTAAAATACATTCTGCCGCCCATGCCCATGGGTTTGGATGACTAAATATAGCGCCATTTTCCTTTAGTCCAGGGAATACACGGGTTACAAATCCAACATCATCATCCGGAACCGTATAGGACGGTCCATTTAACATAATTCCATAGGGGGTATAAAGATATTTTTCAACGGAATTCATGGCTGTTTTCCCTTTTTCTTCACTGGCTGCACCGGACAATACTGCCCATGTATTGGATTCCAAATGAATTTTTCCTTCTTTATCTTCCATGGTTCCTATTTTTTTACCATTTTTTGTCACACCACGGATATACCATTCTTCATCCCAAAGTTCCGTATCACAGACTTTTTTAACTTTTTCTTTCATTGCGGTGTATTTCTTAACGTCATCTTCTTTCCCTGTATAAGTACATAGCTCAAGAAAATTGTTAATTGCCCAATAATGTAGAAAAGAAACCATGGCACTTTCTCCGCCGCCTAAGTTAAGACAGTCATTCCAATCCGCACGAAGTCCCTGACAGATACCGGTTTTTCCAACCATTCGATCTGAAAAATCAAGAATCTTTGTCATGTGCTCATAAACCGTTCCTTCTCCTTCATCGGCATAAGTAAGTACGGTATCCAAAAACTCAATTTCACCGGTTTCCTTAATGTACTCTGTAATTGCACTTACTAACCACAAGGCATCATCCGAACAGGCATCTTTGATTCCATGAATCATATCATTTTTATTAGGTGTTGGCACAATGGTAGGAGACTTAAATGCTTTTTCTTCCTGTTGTGGATCAAACCATTCCGGTTGGAATAGGTGGAGCCCATATCCTTCGGATACCAGACCTCTTAAAAGTTCTACAATACGCTGCTTACACTTTTGTGGGTTGGAATGTGGTATGGTCATGGCATCCTGTGCGGTATCACGATAGCCAAGTCCGGTTCTTCCTCCTACTTCTATAAAAGAAGCAAATCTGGAAAACATAACATTAATTTCTGCCTGATAAAGAGTCCAGATATTAATCAATGTATTCATTCCTTCATTGGGAGTCTGAATCTGTAATTTATTTCTTTTATTTTCCCAATAGCAGCTCAAGTCTTCATAAACGGCATCTACCGTTTTATAATCCGAATATTTTTCACGAATTTTTTTGCCTTCTTCACGGTTTCCTTCTCCCAGCATGAAAATTAATCGAACTTCTTCTCCCGGTTGTATGGTCAGGATTTTTTGAAGAGATCCACAATGATTGTTTCCTTTTTCAAAAGATGACTGCATTACTCCGGATTCTACCGCCACCGGATTGTCTTCCGTTCGGTAAGCACCAATAAATTTATCTCTTAAACAGTCAAATCCGTCTGGTTTAAAGTTAGAAGTAAAATACTGATAGCCATATTCTTCATAAAATAAATCATGTTCTATCACACCATCTTCATAAGAAGAGGCCGCTGCATACATGCTCATTTGAAAATTTCGGTTGTCCATATCAATCTGATGGAAAGAAAATTCGCAGTAAGAATATACACTTAAATGACGTTCTTTGTCCCCTGTATTTTTAATTTTTACGTCCCATAATTCAACGTCATCCGACAAAGGAATGGACAAGGTCTGTTCTGCTTGTATATCACTGTAATCACAGGAATATTTGGTATAAGAAAGTCCATGCCGACACTCATACTTTGCTTCCTCTAAACTTTTTCCCACAGGCTGCCATGAAATACTCCAGTAGTCTTTTGTTTCATCATCACGTAAATATACATATTGTCCCGGTCGATCCATTGGAACTGCATTGGCACGGAATCTTGTTATTCGGTGGTATTCTGGAGTTTTATAAAACATATATCCACCCGCTGTATGATTTACAACGGCACACATATCTTTTAGACCAAGATAATTGGTCCATGATGTAGGTAAATCCACACGATCAATTACATATTCTTTTTTGGTGTTATCGAAATAACCATATTGCATAATACAATACCTCCCTTAATTGTTACATTCATTATAGCGATTACGTATTTAAAACACTATGGCTCTTCCTGTTAATATTTGTATACATTTGGTTAATTTCATGGTTCCTTAAATATCTAATTTTAATTGAATTTCTTCTTCTGCTTCCATCTTAAAGTCTTCCAGCTTTTCCGGATTCATAACCGGAAGATCTTCCAATGACTGAATTCCAAAGTATCGTAAAAATTCTTCCGTGGTTGAAAACATAATAGGTCTTCCTGGAGCATCCATTCTTCCTGCTTCACATACTAAATTGTATTCAATCAGTTTATTGACGGCATGATCTGTTTTCACTCCTCGAATTGCTTCAATTTGCAGCTTTGTAATGGGCTGTTTATATGCAATGATGGAAAGCGTTTCTAATAATACATCCGTAAGTACATGTTTTTTTGGTACATGGGTAATTTTAATTATCGTTTCATACATAGAAGCCTTTGTACATAGCTGAAATGCTCCATCCAATTCTATAATCTGAATTCCTCGGTCTTCTTCCTCATAGCGGTCCATCATACTATGTAAAATTCGTCTTGTGGTATCTTCATCATGTTCTACAGCAGCTGCAATGGCTTCTATTGCTACGGTTTCTCCCATAGTAAAGAGAATGGCTTCAATCATTGCCTCTACCTTTTTAATCTGCTGTTCCATTTATATTTCCCCCATTTTTCGATTTCTTATATGTAATAGAAATATCATCAAAAATATTTTCCTGTTCTATTTGTATTTTTCCTGTTTTCATTAGTTCAAGAATGGATAAAAAAGTTACAATGATCTCCATTTTACTGGACTGTACTTCTAGTAATCCTCGAAAGCTAAAGGTACCATGTTCTTTTGCATAAGCTTCCACAAACAGCATTTTTTCTTCCTGGTTTACATCTTCTTTTTCAATTTCTCCGAATTTGCTGCGAATGGGATCAATTTTATCTACCCTTTTCTTCATAACTAATTTAAATATAGAATGTAATTTATTTAAAGTCAGTTGGGAAAGTAGCTCGTCCAAATCCACTTCTTCTCTAAAATCTTTTATTTCTCTGGGAAGAGTGGACTTTTTAAACAATACCTTAGATGCATCCTCCTGCCGGTCTTTCAGTTCATAGGAAATGTACTTGTACATCTTGTATTCTAATAAGCGTTCTACCAATTCTTTCCGAGGATCCTCTTCCTCCTCTTCCTGTGTTTCATCTTTTGGAAGAAGCATTCTTGACTTTATGTTTAATAAGGTAGCTGCCATAACCAGAAATTCACTCATAATGTCCATATCTTTTGTTTTCATTGCCGCAATATACTCTAAATATTGTTCCGTTATCATGGCAATGGGAATATCATATATATTTACTTTATTTTTATCTATTAAATGAAGCAAAAGATCCAAAGGTCCTTCAAAGGCTTCTAATTTAACCGAAATACTCATTTATCTCTCCTTAAAGTCTATATAAAAATAAAAAGGTGCCTGCACATAAAGATTTTATAATACCTAAAATCACAGTCAATATTAGAATCATTTTTATAAAATAATCATTTCGCAGAATGGAAAAATATTTTTCCGAAGATAGGCCTCCAATCAAGAATCCCATATCAAATACTCCAATAGGAAACAGGTTTACAAGAAACATACCCATACTCACAACCGAACCAAACTGGCAGATCATAAAAATAAACTGCCAAAAAAGCGAAGCTATATTTTTTCCTAAAAAGGCATATTTACATAATAAAATTCCTATGATTGCTGTGAAAAACAAAGAAAGCAAGCCGGTTACTCCCAGACGGAAATTTGTTTTATTACTCTTTGCCCGAAGAACGTAGCTTTTGGAAAATCCACTAAATCCGGAAATACAAAAAATCAAACCAATGGGATCAATAAATTGAAAAAAGTGCAATAGCTCTTTTCCTAGATTTTCTTTCTTTTCCAATATAAAAAATACCATTGTCTTTGGTACCTCATGTATTATCATAACCATGCAACTTGCAATCAGCAAAGCCGCAATACTCATAAGTTTTTCCTGCATACCCTCATCCTTTCTTTTACCTACTTCATTTTACTAACAGTCCGCTAAAATCGCAAGTTCTTTTTAACACAAGGTCTATGATTTCCGGCGGATTGTTCATTCGAATGGGAAGCGTATGTGCCCCCAAACCTCTGGATAGAATCATTTGACTCTGGCTTGCCTTAAAATAACCAAAATCATATTTAGGAAATAAAATGTGCTCCGGCGAAATAACACCACCAAGACCTGGAATTACCACCAATCCTCCATGTATATGCCCTGCTAGAACTAAGTCTGCCTGAAATTCATTGTATGTTTTAAAATAAACCGGATTATGTGCCAGCAAAATGGTAAACTTGTCCCATTTTCCAAGAGCATTGGTTACGGCTTCCTGTGTTAATTTTTTTCTGTTCCACCAACGCTTATAATAATCCATAGAAAGAGACAATCCGCATAAACAGATATCTTCTCCGTCCTTTTGTAAAAAAAGGTGTTCATTGTCTAACACCGTAATTCCGATTTTAGATAATTCTTCTTTATAAAAATCCAATATAGTTTTATTTATCTGGGTATCCACAAAAAAGTTTCTCATTCTTTCTTCATGATTCCCTAAACTATAGTATACCGGTGCAAGTTTTACCAGTTTTTCTAAAAATATAATTGCATTCTCAGATTCAAACCACCCTTTATCACTTCCCACAATCATATCTCCACCACAAAAGATGTAGTCAAATTTTTCTTTTTCTATTTTTTCTAAAAGCACCTGTCCATATTCTTCTCTGTTGTTGTGAAAATCAGCTAAAAAACCTATACGGCATCCATCAAAGGATGCCGGTAAGTTTTTTGATGCTATGGTATAGGATGTGATATCAATTTTTTTTCTCATGGTAATCTCCAATTTTTCACTATTTCACTATTTCACTATTTCACAAAGTAGCGGTTCACTATTTTTCCAAAATAATCCAGATAATGTGCTTTTTCAATATTTTGAGAAGAAACCAGATCCTTGCTTCCCACTTGCTTCCCAGATAAATAATACTGTATTTCTCCTAATTTGTCACCTTTTTTTATTGGAGCCTCTATCTTTTCCTTCCATATTATTTTCTTTTCCATGGCCTCCGGATTTTCTTGACGGATGCAAACATAAGAAAAGTCCCCTTCCATTTTTGCTGTAACCTGCTCTTCCTTCCCTCCCCGTACGGAAAGGCTGGGAATTACATTCTCCTTTTCTGTGTCTGTATAAAGCTTACAGTTGGCAAATCCGTAATCTAGTAACTTTGCACCATCTAAAAAACGATCTTTGGGACTTTCTGCCGCCATAACCACCGCGATCATATCCATACCCTTTCTTTTTGCTGTGGCAGAAAGGCAATATTTTGCTTTTGAGGTACTTCCTGTTTTCAGTCCTGTTATTCCATCATAAGAACGAACCAACTTGTTGGTATTCGTCAGTCCAAACTCACTTTCTCCTTTTTTCGTAGTATGTATAATGGAATCCATCCAGACGGTAGAATATTCACTAATCTGTGGATATTTTCTAATAAGTTCTCTTGACATAAGTGCAATATCATAGGCGGAAGAATAATGACCACTTTCAATATCTCCATCCAGTCCACAGCAATTTAAAAAATGCGTATTTTCCATGCCCAGCTTTTTAGCTTTTTCATTCATCTGCTTAACAAACTCTATTTCCGAACCTCCAATGTATTCTCCCATTGCTACACTGGCATCATTTGCACTGGCAATAGAAATACACTTTATCATATCCTTTACCGTTTGTGTTTCATAGGGTTCTAAATACACCTGAGATCCTCCCATACCCGCTGCATATTCACTTACGGAGACTTTATCCTCTAAGGTTATTTTTCCGGTCTCTAGTGCTTCAAATATTAGTAGTAACGTCATTATTTTAGTAATACTTGCCATCATCAGTGGGGTATCTTTGTTCTTTTCATAAATTACTTTACCGGTTTCTGCCTCCAGTAAAACAGCAGATTTTCCAGTAATTAGGAGATGTTCCTCCGCCTTTTCTGCACCGATATAAGCCGGATTTATACTTATTAAAATACTGGCTAAAATAAGTATCAGAATCGCCCTTATTCTTTTTCTTACCTTCATTTTTTTATGCTCCTATGAATTTCATTACTTCTATTTTATGCTTTATGGTTAAACTTATGATTTTAATCTTGCTAACTGAGAGAACATCTTTTATAATTGTATTGTAAAACTATTATCATCACATGCAGATGGGACTAAAAATGAAAACCACTTTTTTCTCAAAACAAGATACCCAGATAGGAAAAGGAATTGCCGTTGTACTTATGCTTTTTCATCATTTATTTGCATTTAATAATCGAATTATGTTTCCGGTCACTTCCCTTCTCCCCCGTTCCCCCATTGATTTTTTATCCATACTAAGCCAATTTGGGAGTATTTGTGTTTCTCTTTTTGTACTATTAAGCGGAATTGGAATTTATAAAGTCAGTCAAAAACAAAACGTAACGCCCTGGCGTATTCACCACCTAAAGGTTCTATTGTTTCGATATCTTTTGGTATTTTTCATTTGTGTACCTGTTGGCTTTGTTTTCTTTGGAAAAAGTTTTCAGCTGGGAGAATTTTTCTCCAACCTTTTTTTGCTTTCTTTTTCCTATAATAAAGAATGGTGGTTTCTTCGCATTTATGTGGAGCTTTTATTATTTTCTCCTTTTTTGATTCATATAATAAAAAAGGACCCTTGGAAAGGCACATTTTTATCCCTGTGTCTTAACCTAACCGGTTTATATATTCGGTTTCGTTTCCCATCCAACTTTTTATTAAAAGAAATATCAAATTTATTATTATGGCAGTTTATTTTTGTTCTAGGCTGTCTTTTGGCTGCTTATGAAGTTTATGAGAAAATCGGATTTTTTTTAGAAAAAAAGTCTTGGAATAAAGGATGGTATTCTCCTATTTTACTCCTGCTTTGTATTCTGCTTCGACAATATCCTTTATTTCCACAAAAAATTAAGGATCCCCTGTTGGCACCTTTTTTTCTTTACTTCTCTCTTGATTTCGTAAAAACAGTGCATTGTGACAAACTATTTGCTTTACTTGGTAAACACTCCATGAATATGTGGCTGGTTCATACCTTCTTTTGCTATTATTATCTGCCAAAGCTGGTATTTTTTCCACGAAATTCTCTGTTGATTGGAATCTGGCTTATCTTTCTTTCCTTTACCACTTCCTGCCTGATTTCTTTTGTTGAATTTATTATTTTGAAAGGAATAAAAAAATGCCGAAAAAGAAAGTCTCTACCCAGCAAACCGCTTTAATTGTCTTATTTATTGTTTTTTTATTATCCATTCTGCCTTTATATTATATTGGAATTTATGCACATCCCAGTGCCGATGATTACAGTTATGGTGTCCGTTCCTTACGAATCTGGGAAGGTACACACTCTTTATCTGCCGTATTTGATTCCGCACTTACGAAAACATTGGATAAATACCTTCATTGGCAGGGAAATTTTATTGCTATCTTTTTAATGTACCTCCAACCCAGTATTTTTGGAGAAAAATATTATTTTTTTACTCCTTTTCTTCTTTTGACCACTTTTATACTCTTTAGTTTTTTCTTTCATTATACTGTATTTCGTAAAATTGTGAAAAGTAATCCTTGTCTTTCAAGTATTGCTTCTCTTCTTCTTATCTTTTTTGCATTGGAGTTTACACCGGTTCCTTCGGATTCTTTTTACTGGTATAACGGCGGTATTTATTATACTTTTTTCTATGCCCTCTCGCTTTTATTATATGGAGCTATGATTCAATTGTATTTTCGAAAACGCACCCTATCCAAGCTGGCACTTGCCTTCTGCTGCATGATTCTTTCCTTTTGTCTTGGAGGGAGCAATTATGCTACGGCTCTTCTTAATGTAATTCTTCTCTTTTTTACACTTTTGGGGTTTGCTTATAAACGTAATTTCCATTTTTTTTATTGGCTTCCGATTTTTCTTTCCGGATTTTGCAGCCTGTTTATCAGTATGAACGGACCGGGTAACATGCTGCGCCAATCTACCATTGGAGATCCACATCATCCCATTCCCTCTATTTTACTGTCCTTTATATACGGTGGCTATTCTATCGTCAATGCTACTACAGTTCCGATTTTACTTTTCTGGTTTTTAATGATGCCAATTTTTTGGAAAATGCTGAAAAATGTTAAATTTTCTTTTAATCAGCCATTTTTCGTCTTTTTCATGAGTTTTTGCATCTATTCTGCACAAATAACCCCGGTAATTTTTGCTCAGGGTATTCGTATTCCTTATCGAATTCGTAATATTGTCTATTTTAACTATTATATTTTTATTGCCTTTAATTTATTTTATCTCTTGGGATATTTAAAATATCATCAGAAACTGCCACAGCTGAGTCATCCCTTTTCTTTAAAGCTGTACTATATCAGCCTGGCACTTGCAATTTCAGCTTTTTGTCTTGGCAATATTAAGGTTTCCGAAACTGCAAATAAGGAAATTGAATTATCCAATCTTCCTTTTACCGCAAGTGCTGTTTACTCTCTGGTAACAAAAGAAGCCCAGCTCTACGATAAAGAAGCGGACGCCCGTGCACATCTTTTACGAAATTCAGAGGAGAAGGATATTACCTTAATTCCTTTTCAAAATACGCCTTATGTTCTGTTTCATACGGATATTACGCAAAATCCCGATTATTGGAAAAATATGCACCTTGCTCAATATTATAAAAAAAGAACCGTAAAACTTTCGGATTAGTTTTACGATTCTTTTTGTGTTATTTTAAATGATTTTTTCAATAATATACTTTGGTCTGTGTTTGGTTTCTAAATATGTTTTTCCAATGTATTCTCCAATAATTCCAATGGAAATAAGTTGAAGGCTTCCCAATGTCCAAATAGACATAATCGTGCTCGTCCACCCGCTTACTGTATTTCCTGTGAAATGTTGTACTAAAAAATAAACAAATAAAATCATACAGGTAAGAAGAATACCCATCCCGGTAATGGTAATTAGTCGAACCGGTTTTATGCTAAAAGACGTAATTCCTTCAAAAGCAAATTTACACATTTTACTAAAAGGATACTTGGACTTTCCTGCATATCGTTTCTCCCGCACATAGGTTACCTGCGTTGCATGATATCCCAGCTGTGGAATCATTCCCCTTAAAAAAAGATTAACCTCATCATACTGGCTTAAGGATTCCAGGGCTCTCTTACTTAAAAGTCTGCAGTCCGCATGATTATAAACCAGTTCTACTCCCAAAAATGCCATAAAACGGTAAAACTTCTGTGCCGTGAATTTTTTTAAAAACGAATCTGAATTTCGGTTTGAGCGAACTCCATAGACAACATCATATCCTTCCAGATAAGCATCTACAAACTTTTCGATCACGCCAATATCGTCCTGAAGATCCGCATCCATGCTAATACAAATATCGGCAGAATCCTTTGCCTTCATGAGACCGGAAAGCAGTGCATTCTGATGTCCGAAATTTCTAGACAGACAGATTCCTGAAAACAAAGAATTTTCTTCATGAAATCCTTCAATTAAGTTCCATGTCTTATCTTTGGAACCATCATTAATAAAAACAACTTTACTTTCTTTCCCAATTTTATTCTTTTTTATTATTTCGTGCATAATCCCTTCTAAACGATGCTTCGTTTCAGGAAGAACCTGTTCTTCATTATAGCAAGGTATTACAACCCATAAAATCGGTATCATTCCTTCTCTTCCTTTCACTACTCCGCTGTTACTCCATAAATAAACTCATGGAAGGCGGCATTGTTCTTTTCATAGTTCAGCATCAATACCCATCCCTGGTTATTCTTCACATTGGTAAATCCATCATCTAACGGAAGGCGGAAGGTCTCAAGCTCTGTGGTTCCGGTTCCAACAAAGGCTGCTACATAACTTAAAATTTCCGTTTTAGAAAGATCCGTTGTAATATAAGGAAGAATTTCATTGGTAATGGAAACCAATTCAAATAAATTCTTCTTTTTATATTTTTCAAAAATAGCATTTAAAACTGTCCTTTGGCGGTTGGTTCTTCCAAAGTCGTCTTTTTCACCATCTATACCCGCTACATAGCGAACCCGGGAATAGCCAAGTGCCTGATTGCCATTCAACAGCTGAACACCCGGTTTCACTGTCCTAAATTCCGGTTTTGAAATATAATCCTTTACATTCAGATAGTTGGCTTCCGCTTCTGATAATTCAATCTCGACCCCTTTCAGTTTATTTACAATGGTCTCGAACGCATCAAAATCAACTCTTGCATATCCATTCAGATGTATCTCGAAATTCTGTTCAATGGTGCTTAAAAGCAAAGGACCCCCACCAATGTTGTATGCCGAATTCATCTTTCCCTGCCCATGTTCCGGAATGGAAACATAACAGTCACGCATTAAAGAAGTAAGCTTTACTGTCTTCTGGGTCTGGTTAATGGTTGCAATCATCATAGAATCTGAACGCCCCCGTGTCCGGTCTTTCATCTTTTCTTCTCCAATAAGAAGTACGTTAATTACATTGCTGTCGGGTGGAACAATATCTTTTATCTCTGTAATTTGACTTTTATCCAGAGAATTATCATTTATAATTTCAACATCCTGATCACTTTCGTAATTAATGCGGTTTAAAAAATAATTTCCTGCAGCCACAACACCAATCACCAGCACAACTAAAACGGAGGCTATTATAATCATGGTTTTTTTATAAGATAATTTCTTTTTTGGCTTTTTATCCGGTTCCTTTGTGTTATCCTTCGTTGTATTCCTATCTTGTTCTTCATTATGTTCCATCTCATCCATAACTTGTTTACTTAGATTAAGGGTTATTTCTCTTAGTATGCTATCTGCATTATCGTCATCATAGAACTGACTCACTTTATCATCCTCTTTTCTTCCTGATATCTTAAATACTTTACCATTTCTTTTCTAAAACGTCAATCACGAAGTTTTTAAAAATCACTTGGAAAAACAATGTCCATCTGTTTTCGTGCATCATCTAAAATCTTCATGGAAGCATAAGAATTGTCGTTCCATTTTTTTGTATCGGTGCGTTTTCCCTCTATCATATCAAGAAATGCTTCAATTTCATAATACATGTCCGGTTTTATCAGGTCTACTTTATAATTTTCTTTCCTTCCATCCCGAAAGATTACTTTAATCTTTTCCGGCGCCGCTAATGGTAAAAATATAATACTGCCATCTTCTCCCTGAATTTCAGAAGGCATGTAAGAATCCGTAATTTTAGAATAAATAACCTCTGCCTGCATATCCTTATATTTTCCCACAATAACTCCGGATGCATCAATGCTATCCGGAAGAATATATCCCTTTGCCAAAATACTATAGGGCACTCCAAATAAACTAGCAAGCATATAAACCCCATACACTCCAATATCCATAACGGCTCCATTGGAAAGTTTTGGTCGAAAGGTATTTTCTATTTTTCCTTCTTTAAATTTATCATATTTTGAAGAATACTGGCAATATACCAAGGTTGCTCTGCGAATTTTTCCGATTCTTTTTATATGTTCCTGAATCATGGCATATCCAGGTGTAAATACATTCCGAATTGCCTCCAAAAAAACAACCCGCTTTTCTTCTGAAATTCGAAGAAGTAGTTCTAACTCATGGCAGTTTGTGGTTACCGGCTTTTCACATAAAACATGTTTTCCACTTCTAAGCATAAGAAGAGACTGTCTATAGTGAAAACAGGTAGGACTTGCTATATAAACAGCGTCCACCTCTGTACACAAAGCCAATTTATCTAAATTATCAAAAATGAGACTTGCCCCATTTTTTTCTGCAAATTCTTGTGCTCGATCCAAACTTCTGGAATAAACTCCCACCAGTGAAAATAATTCACACTGACCTGCTGCTTCTAAAAAGCGCTGGGTTATCCAACCCGTACCTATCACGGCAAATCGAATTTTTTCCATTCCCATCCTCTTTTCTATTGTAGCCAACTTAATAGTTACAGTCTATCATATTGCTTGACAAATTTCTATAAAAAACTTGAAATTCAAAGGATTAACGTTTACAATTAGCAAATAATCATACTACGATTTATTGGAAAGGACATAACACCATGGGTTTAAATTATATTAGAAAAGCAGTTTCACCAAAAGAATTATTAGAACGGTTTCCACTTCCCAAAGAGCACGCTCTTTTAAAGGAAGTAAGAGACAAAGAAATACGAGATGTTTTTACCGAAGATTCGGATAAATTTTTAGTAATTGTAGGACCATGTTCCGCAGATAATGAAGATGCCGTATGCGATTATATCAGCAGGCTGGCCGTCATTCAAGAAAAAATTAAGGATAAGATTATTTTGATTCCAAGAATTTATACCAATAAACCGCGAACAAATGGAACCGGTTATAAAGGCATGGTTCATCAACCGGATCCTGAAAAGAAACCGGATTTATGTGAGGGATTAATTGCCATTCGAAAAATGCATTTACGTGCCATTGCAGAGACACATTTATTTGCTGCAGATGAAATGCTTTACCCTGATAATTGGTCCTATTTAGAGGATATTTTGTCCTACGTTGCCATTGGCGCCCGTTCTGTAGAAAACCAGCAGCATCGTCTTACTGTAAGTGGTATTGGGATTCCCTGCGGAATGAAAAATCCAACCAGTGGTGACTACACGGTAATGCTGAACTCTTGTATTGCTGCACAGAGTAAGCACACTTTTTTTTATCGTGGATGGGAAGTAAAAAGTGAAGGAAACCCTTTCGCACATACTATTTTACGAGGTTCCGTTGACAAATACGGCGTTGCCTTTCCCAATTATCATTATGAAGATATTAAGCGTTTATTGGAGCATTATCATGATTTTGATTTAAAAAATCCGGCGGCCATTATTGATGCAAATCATTCCAATTCCAATAAATGCTATTATGAGCAGCCCCGTATTATATCTGAAATTCTCCATAGCCGAAAAGTATCCGGAGAAATCCGCCGATTTGTAAAAGGCGTTATGATTGAAAGCTACATAGAAGAAGGCAGTCAAAGCGTTCATGAGCACACCTATGGTAAATCCATTACCGATGGCTGTATGGGCTGGAGAGAAACCGAAACCCTTCTATATAAGATTGCAGACAATCTATGATTTTAAGTTTTAAATTCTAGTGTACTAAGAAAATGGTATTTTTCATAATCCATGAATTAACAAAGGTTTCCAGAAATGCACCGGCACACAGCACCATTAGGAAAATACCGGCAGGCAGCACTTTTTCTGTGAAACCTTTTTTTTCTCTCCTTTTCTCTTCCTTTTGGTATACATAATATAGCAAGATTACCATTGCCGGTCCATACACTAATATTTGTGGCATTCCATATAAAACTCCATATAAAATCCCCTTTAATTGAAAAGTAAGGGACAGACTTTGAAAAAAATATCCCATGGTATAACCTTCATAGGCAACAAATGCAATGGAAACCGGCATTGCAATTGTGGAAAAGGAAAAAGCTGCAATTAAGCCAAAGGGAAGCAACACTCGCTGAAGTATTTTATAATATAAAAGCCCATATTGTATTTTCCCATTTGTAAGTTCTTCTGCTGCCTGCTTAAAATACTGCTGATAGTCTTCTATGTAATTTTCTTTTAATAAGGTTGCTGCCACTATTCCCAGAATAAGTCCAATAAAAAAAAGGATACATAATTTTTTTAGATATCCATTTTTTTTCATAAGCAGTCTCCTTTCCATGTTTTATTCATTTTATGAATTTCATGGTAGGAAAATACCTCTTGTCTTTATTTATTTTTATTTTCTTTTTCTTTTAATGCTTTATAGGTAAGAATTGCAGATATGGTTTTACCATCCTGAATGGTTCCGTTTAAAATCTTTTCTACTAATTCTTCTAAGGAATATCTTTCAATGGAAACATACTCGTCTTCATCTAAGTTCTGCTTGGATAAAATTAAATCTTCCGTATAGTAAATTCCAATCTTTTCGTTGCAAAAAGCAACCGTGGTAAACATTTCTAGTAAAGGTTTTGCATCCAGCGTGCGATATCCTGTTTCCTCTTCTAATTCTCGAATGGCACAAGTTTTAAAGTCTTCTCCTTCATTTCGACCACCTGCAGGTATTTCTAAGGTCGTTCTTTCTACTGCACCACGATACTGGGAAACCATAAGGATTTTTTTATTTTCATCCACAGCTAAAATTGCAGCGGCTCCTTTATGATTAATAAAATCCCACTTTACCACATTTCCGTTGGGAATTTTCATGGTATCTTCATAAAACTCAACAATAACTCCTTTGTGCATTAACCTTCGGTGAATTCTCTTTATTTCCTCCATAGATATCCTCCTATTTTAACATCATGTTTGGATTGTGTTTTCCTTTGTCTACATATTTTTTACCAAATATAAAGTCATGAAGATCTGCATTATTTCTGTTTAAATTTTGAAACATAACAACAGACATTCCATTTGCTCTGGATAATTTGTACCCTTCATCTGTGGGAATCCGAAAAGTTTCCATCTCTTTTGGATGAATGGACACAAAATCCGTCAAATATGCAATACACTGGGTTCTGGTTAAGTTTGTAGTTACCAGCTTCAGCATATCAGGAAAAATTACTAGCAGTTCCGCAAGATTTTTATCTTTCAATTTGTCAAAAATAGCCATCAAAATTTCTCTATGCCGTTCCGTTCTTCCAAAATCTCCATTTTGAGCTCCATTGTTAACATAACGGACTCTTGCATAACCAAGGGCTTGGTCTCCATTTAAATTCAAAATTCCGGCGTACAAATTCTGGTTCCATTTGTTATCAATATAATCCGTACGATTAAGGTATTCCGCCTCTTCTTTGGATATAGGGATCTTTACCCCACCAAGAGAATCCACAATTTGTTCAAATCCATCAAATCCAACTAAAATATACCCATCCAGTTTCAAGTCAAAGTTTTCTTCAACGGTTTCCTTTAACAAAGGCATACCGCCCATTCCATAGGCTGCATTAATTTTATTGGCACTATGCCCCGGTATTTGAACATAAGAATCTCGCATAATGGAAGTAACTTTTAATGTTTTTTCTTTTTTATTTAAGGTTACAATCATAATGCTGTCCGTTCTTCCTCTTCCGGCATCTGAGTGCATCGCTTCTTCCCCTGCAATAAGAATATTGATTACTTGTTCTTTCTTTTGGGCAACTGCTGAATCATTCCAAAGAGCGGTATCCTCTTCCAGATTTTTTTTATTTTCCTCACGGTCAAAGGTTTCTTCTTGTTCTATGATTTGTTCCTGGTTTTCAATATTCATCTGTCCATATAGATAATTAACATAAAAAATCAGTCCCGCTGCCGTTGCTGCAAGTGCAAGTAAAATTCCAATAAGTATTTTTCCAAAAAGAGGTAATTTTTTCTTTTTATTCATCTGTAACTTTCCTCTTACCTATTTCATCATGGTGCAAAATGTCCGCAAGGTTTCAAGAATCACATCATAAACTCTCTTGGTGGAGGAAATACTCAGTTTTTCTTCGGTGGTATGAATGTCCTGCATATTGGGTCCTACTGAAATAATATCAAGGTTTCCTAATTTTTCCGCTAGAATACCACATTCCAGACCTGCATGAATGGATTCCATTTTAATCTCATTTCCTACGACTTCTTTATATGCATTCATGTAAATAGAACGGAGCCTGGATTCCTTTTTATATTCCCATCCCGGATAGTCCCCACTGGTTCCATAGGTTCCTCCTAAGGTTTTTGTAAGAAATTCTAATTTATCGCTTAAGAAGTTCTTGTAGGAACTTAGAGAACTGCGTACGCTATAACTCATTCTTGCCGTTTCCTCATTGGTTATGAAGATTCCAAGGTTCAGTGAGCTTTCCACCAGACCTTTCATGTTAGGGCTCATGGTCTGAATTCCATTTGGTGCATTCAAAAGAAAGAAAATGACTTTATTATAGCTTTCTTTTGTCATAACCCCATAGGATTTTTCTTCTCCCTGATTTACAGCCGCTATTAAATCCGGCTCATTTATTCTACACTCATTTTTATATTTTTCAATTATAAATTTTATTTCATTTATAACTCCATAGACATCTTCTTCCCTTGTGACGATTTCTGCCGTTGCTTCCCGTGGAATTGCATTGTCCAGCAAGCCACCACTCATAGAAATGGTGCGGAAGGAAAATTTCTTTAAATCATATAAAAGTCTGGCTAATAAAACAGAAGCATTGATGCGGTTTTTATCTATTTCTGATCCTGAATGACCACCCAAAAGCCCCTTAATGGTAATGGTTATCTTCTTTCCCTCTACTTTTTCATAGGTTAGGGGAATTTTACAGTCTGCACGAAGTCCTCCGGCACAGCTGACCAATAAAGTATCTTCCTCTTCGGAGTCCAAATTAATCATATATTTTGCAGAAAGACAAGACGTATCTAAGGCTGCCGCTCCCAGTAAACCGGTTTCTTCATCTGTGGTAAATATCACTTCCAATGGTGGATGTACTATTTTATCCTCCGATAAAATAGAAAGTGCATAAGCAAGGGCAATTCCATTATCTCCACCTAAAGTAGTTCCATCTGCATAAAGATTATCATTTTCTGTCATAAGGGTGATGCCCTCTGTTAAAAAATCATGTTGGACATCCGGTTTTTTTTCACAAACCATATCCATATGTCCTTGCAGAATTATAGCTGGGCAGGTTTCATAGCCTTCACTGGCCGGTTTTTTTATAATTACGTTCTGGGCTTCATCCTGTACATAGAAAAGCTGATGTTCTTTTGCAAAATTAACCAGATAATCACTTATTTTCCTACAGTTGCCGGAACCCCTTGGTATGTCACTAATTTCTTTAAAATAGTTAAAAACAATATGATCCATTCAAAACTCCTATCTGTACACTTTAGTGCACCTATAAATTAATTTTTAAAGCTATGTATTGGTGCAGGAATTCTTCCTCCACGATTAATAAAGTCGTCACAGCTAAATGGATTTACCGGCATAATTGGTGCATAGCCCAGTAGACCACCAAATTCCGCCATATCTCCTATTTTTTTCCCAATCACCGGAATTAAGCGAACCGCTGTGGTTTTCTGGTTTACCATTCCAATGGCCATTTCATCTGCAATAATACCTGAAATGGTTGTGGCTTTTGTGTCTCCTGGAATCGCAATCATATCAAGACCAACCGAGCAGACACAAGTCATTGCTTCCAATTTTTCCAGAGACAGGGCTCCATCTAAAACGGCATTAATCATTCCCTGATCTTCGCTTACGGGTATAAAGGCACCACTTAATCCACCTACATAAGAAGATGCCATAACTCCGCCTTTTTTTACCTGGTCATTTAATAATGCCAGTGCCGCCGTTGTCCCGGGAGCACCGGCTCTCTCCAATCCCATAACTTCAAAGATTTCTGCAATGCTGTCGCCTACTGCAGGAGTTGGTGCCAGTGATAAGTCAATAATGCCAAAGGGGATTCCCATTCTTTTGGAAGCTTCCTGTGCCACCAATTGACCTACCCTTGTAATCTTAAACGCCGTTTTCTTTATGGTTTCACATAGTGTGCCAAAATCAGCACCCTTAACTTCTTCTAAAGCTTTCTTTACAACACCCGGTCCACTTACCCCTACATTAATAATACTGTCGGCTTCCGTAACACCATGAAATGCACCTGCCATAAAAGGGTTATCGTCTGGTGCATTGCAAAAAACAACTAATTTCGCACAGCCAATAGAATCTTTTTCTTTTGTAAGTTCTGCCGTTTCCAAAACAATTTCTCCCATTAATTTAACTGCATCCATATTGATTCCGGTTTTGGTAGAACCAAGATTTACAGAACTGCACACTCTTTCCGTGACGGCTAACGCTTCCGGAATGGATTTAATTAAATATTCTTCTGCCTTTGTCATTCCTTTTGAAACCAATGCAGAATATCCTCCGATAAAGTTAACCCCGACTTCTTTGGCTGCCCGATCCAAAGTCATTGCAATGGATACAAAGTCTTTCGCACCTTTGCAAGCAGAAGCCCCTATTAATGAAATTGGTGTTACTGAAATTCTTTTATTAACAATAGGAATCCCATAATCCCGTTCAATCTCTTTTCCGGTTTTTAATAAATCTTTTGCTGTCTTTGTTATTTTTCTGTAAATATTCTCATTGACCGTTTTCAAATCTGCATCAATACAATCCAGCAGGCTGATTCCCAGCGTAATGGTTCTTACATCCAGATTTTCCTGTTCAATCATTTTATTTGTTTCAAATACTTCCATTATATTAATCATACTTCTTATTCCTTCTCCTTTCAAATACGGTGCATTTTATTGAAAATATCTTCATGTTGTACTTTAATGACGCAGCCAATTTCTTCTCCAATGCCTTCTAGTTCCTCTGCCAGACAGTCAAAGGTCTTAGGTGCATTATTTACATCCGCTATCATCATCATATTGAAATATCCTTGTATAATAGTCTGTGTAATATCCAAAACATTTACTCCATTATTTGCAAGATAGGTGCAAATTTTTGCAATAATTCCAACGCTGTCTTTTCCTACTACGGTAATAATTGTTTTTTTCATTGTTTTCTCTCTTTTCTCTATTTTTTAAATGGTTACAAGTTCCGATGGGGTGTCACGTTTGGCTACTTGCATGGTGTATTCCCTGTTTTTCGTTATGCCGCTTTCTAAAAGCTCACACTTTACCGTTTCATATGCAAGTTCCGGATAATTATTTTCTTTACTCAAATGTCCCAAAAATATATATTTTAATCGGTCTGAAAATATTTTAGATAAAAGTTTTCCGGAATTATCATTTGATAAATGCCCCGTATCACTTAAAATTCGTCGTTTTAGTGAATAAGGATAAGACCCTACCTGAAGCATATTAATATCGTGATTGGCTTCCAATAACAAAATCTGGCATTCTTCCAGATTGGATATAATCGATGCATTGTAGGTGCCAAGATCCGTTGCCACACCAATCTTTTCTCCATTGGATGAAAAGGTATAGCTTACCGGATTTGCTGCATCATGTGGTATGGAAAATGGATGCACCACAATATCATTTACCAAGAAAGAGCAATCTTCTTTTATTTCATGAAATAAAGTTTCATCCAAGGCTCCCATACTTTTTATGTTTCGAATGCTTTCTATGGTTTCCTTGGTTCCATAAATGGGTACTTTGTATTTTCTTGTGAATACACCAAGACCGCAAATATGGTCAGAATGTTCATGGGTCACGACAATGGCATCTAATTTTTCCGGATTAACATCCATGGAAGACAATCCCTCTGTTATTCTTTTCTTGCTAATACCGGCATCTACTAAAATGCCGGTATCTTTATTTCCTACATAAATACAATTTCCACTGCTTCCGCTTGCTATACTGCAAAAATTCATCATTTGTTATTTTTCCTTTATTCCCAATAAATTTGAATGTTATCCCCGGTATGTATTCTTGTGGTGAAATCAGCCTTTTCGTTGTTCACCATCTGCACCAAATTGCGTCCGGCTCCTTCTTGTATGTCAAAAGGATACACATCCAAAATATCCACAAAGATATACCTTGGTTTATCCTGAAGGGTAATAAAACGCCCGTTAACCTGCACTTCTATTTTAATGGAAGGCTGTTCTTGTTTCTTAATTTCTATGTTTTTGTTTTTTTTACCTTCTCTCGTCCACTCCTGTTCTGCATTGATATAAGTTTCCGTTCCCATTTCAAAGGTTTTTTCTGCATCCACTTCGGTTCCTGCAACTTCGCTGGAAATGGTAAAGTTTTCATATATTTTTTCATCCATATTGGCAATAACATGGTTTACATAGAAAATGCCCTTATAGGGTAAATCCATAAACTCCAATACTTGTTTCAGCGTATAATAATTTACAATAGAAATCTTATCATTTTCATGAATAGAATGAAAGCCAGAAACCAGTTCCTTATTCGCCATTACAAACTTTGGGCAAATAACCTGTTTGTCATTAAATTTAAAGCAGATTGTATTTTGATACTCTGGAAGCTGCTGTACCTCATATTCTGCATCCTTCCCAACGGTAGAATAGGCAATTTCAATTTTATCATTTGAACTAAGGGGATGGTTAATTCCCACTTGCTTTCCATTCATCGTAACAACGGCTGCTTCTCCAAGTTCTCCCCTTACCATACGTTTTTTCCCATCTACCATAAATTCCAGAGTTTTTCCCCGTCTTGGGAACAACATCTCATTTTGTATACCGATTTGAAGTGCCGCATCTACTATTGTTAATTTGTCATTATCGTATAATTTAACACGTTCTCCATTTACCGTTACAAAGATAAAGTTATTTTTCTGCTCATAATAATTAAGACAGATTCCAATGGGTGTTACCAGCAGGGAATCCTTCTTAATTCCCTTTTGAATAAATTCAATATCATTTAAAACTTCCAAGCCACGAAGTGCAACCCGTTCTGCTGCAATATTCAAATACTTTGCAAGTTTCGTTGTGAAAGTTGGAATTTTTCCTCCACCACCAACAATAAATACTGCACTTACGGACTTATTTCCATTTAATTCTATAATTTTTTCTGCTATACTTTTTGTGATTAATTGTATATTTTCATCCAGATCCGCTATTATTTTTTTGGCATCTTCTTTATGGGAAATTCCCATGATGTCTTTATAGGTTACTGTTTTTTTGTTTCCCGTAGAAATCTTTATTTTTTCCGCCATCTTAAAATCTGTTAAATACTGCTTTGCTATTCGTTCTGTAAGCTCATCCCCTGCATAGGGAATCATGCCATAAGCAACAATACTTCCATCCTTTGTAATGCAAATATCCGAAGTGCCTGCACCTACATCCACCAAAGCAATGTTTAAAAGGCGAAAACGTTCCGGAATGGCCACATTGATTGCAGCAATCGGCTCCAGGGTTAAATTGGCTACATATAAACCGGCTCTTTCCACCGACTGGTATAGACCATCAATTACCTCTTCCGGAAGGAAGGTTGCAATCAGCTCCGTAGCAATTGTATTTCCTTTATGCCCCTCCAGGTTGGAAATGGGGTAATCATTTAAATAATATTTTATAACGCTATAACCAACACAGTAAAAGCTTACCTCTTCCTGCTTTGTTTCTTCCCGAATCACATCATAGGCTTTTTCAACTCCCAGGGAGTCCAGAGAATAAATGTGTTCCTCTGTTATCTTGGTTTCTTCCGGAAAAGTGAATTCTGCACGAGCAACAATCGTCTTTAGGACACGTCCTGCTGCCGCAATACACACATCGGTCAGACGGGTTCCAATTACTGCCTCCAATTCGTGTTTTACCATGGCTATGGTTTCTGACACTTTACTTATATCATGAATCTGTCCGTCCATCATAGCACGGGTTTCATGTTCTTTTACTACCTGAGCAACCACCTTGAAATTATTTGTATTTTCTTTATATCCAACGGTACCCACAATACTTCTGGTACCTATATCCAATCCAAATACTAAATGTTCAGGATATTTCATTCCTTCCATCCAGTTTCCCTCCATTTATAACATAAAGTCAAACGCTATACCACGAATATTTTAGCATAAAACCTTGGTTTACACTAGTAAAACTTCTAATTGTTTCTGTAATTCTTTTAAATCTTCGGTATTTGAAATGATAAAATCTGATTTTTTCTGCATTTCTTCCTGGGATAATTGTGCCTTTATAATATGATCTATTTTTTCTTCTGAATAACCTCTGCTTTCTTTCAATCGGGCTCTTCTAACATTTTCTTCTGTCTGTACAAACCATATTTCATCACATAAATTTACTAAACTGGATTCCAGTAAAATTGCAGCTTCCAATATAATATATTTTACCGTTTTTTCTTCCTTAATTCTTTGAATTTCTTTTTCTATCCATTCTTTAATAAAGGGATGAACGATTCCATTCAATAATTCTAATTTTTTCTTATCCTCAAAAACGATTTTACTAAGCTTTTCTCTATCAATACCATTATTTCTTTCCATAATTTCTTTTCCAAATACTTCCAAAACTTTATAATAGGTTTTCCTTCCCGGCTCCAGTGCAATATGTCCAACTTCATCTGCCAAAATAATGGGAACGCCAAACTTCTCTTTTGCATAGGTTGCAATAAAAGTCTTACCGGAACCGATTCCTCCGGTAAGCCCAATCACCTTTATTTTATTTCTTTCTTTCATTTATTTTGCCTCATACCAGTTATTTCCTTGGTTTACATCAATTTCAAGAACGACATCCAGGTCTGCTGCCTGATGCATTTCTTCTTCTAAGATTTCACGAACTATATCAATTTCCTCTTCTGCCGTTTCCACCAGAAGTTCATCATGTACCTGTAAAATTAAAGATGACTTTCTATTTTCTCTTTTTAATCGTTCATTTACCCGAATCATAGCAACTTTTATAATATCTGCCGCGGTACCCTGTATTGGGGAATTCATTGCCACTCTTTCTCCAAAGGAACGTTGCATAAAATTACTGGAGGACAATTCCGGTACTGGTCTTTTTCTGTGAAATAACGAAGTCACGTATCCATTTTTCTTTCCGGATTCTACAAGTTCTTCTAAAAATCCCTTTACCTTTGGATAGGTTTCAAAATACTTTTTAATATAGCCTTCTGCTTCTTTTCTGGAAATGTTCAAATCCTGTCCCAGACCAAAAGAACTAATTCCATAAACAATTCCAAAGTTTACTGCTTTTGCATTGCTTCTTTGTAAGGCACTTACCTCCAAAAGAGGGGTGTGAAATACTTCCGAAGCCGTAATTCTATGAATATCCTGTGCGTCTTTATAGGCCGCAATCAGTTTTTCATCTCCTGACATATGTGCCAGAACACGCAGTTCAATCTGGGAATAATCCGCATCTAAAAATACAAATCCGGGTTTTGGAATAAACACTTTTCTTATTTGTCTTCCCAGTTCCATTCGAATGGGTATGTTTTGCAAATTGGGCTCTGTACTGCTGATTCGACCGGTTGCTGTAATGGTTTGGTTAAAAGTTCCATGAATTCTTTCATCCTTACTGCTAATATAATTCGCTAATCCATCGGCGTAAGTTGATTTTAATTTTGTTAATTGTCGATATTCTAAAACAAAGGAAACGATGGGATCTTCTCCCTTTAGCTTCTCTAAAATATCCGCTGAAGTAGAATATCCTGTTTTTGTTTTTTTCCCAAAGGGAAGTTGCATTTTTTCAAATAAAATAGTACCAAGCTGCTTTGGAGAATTGATGTTGAATTTTTCTCCTGCTAATTCATAAATATTTTTTTCTAATTCTTCAATTCTTCCAACTAACTGATCCCCATATATTTTCAAAGCTTCCCGATTTACCATGATTCCTCTTTGTTCCATATCATAAAGAGTGTATACCAAAGGCATCTCTATGGTATAGTACAAAGACTCTGCTTTTTCCTCTTCCAATTGTTTTAAAAGGGGATGCATGGCTTTCTCTGCAATTAGGCTGCTGTAGCATCCTAAGTTGATTAACTGTTCCGGCAGCTTTTCCTTTGCCTCGGTCAGAGACATTTTACCTAGAAGTTCTGCCCGTCCCGGAACATGAATCTTTGTGTAATCTCTTGCTAAATCGTCATAATGATAATTATCTTGTAAAGGATTGAGCAAATAAGCGGCAATAGATAAGTCATACACCTTATTTTTTTCTGTAAAAGGAAGGACATTCAACTGACTTTTTAAGTCTATAATACCGATTCTTTTTTCACTTTTTTCAAGGGCTTTCATGATGTCATCCATATCTGTTTTCTGAATGATTTCATCAAACAGTGCTCCTGCCGTTATGACTTTATCGTTTTCCTCTGTAAAGGAAAAAAAGATTCCCAAAACGACCTGCTCTTGTAGTATTTGGATTCCAATATTCCTTACCTTTTCTGAAAGCATGGTTTTTACCAGTTCATTCCATTCTTTTTTTGAAGTTATGGTAATAAAATTCATTTCTAAATTGTCATTATGGCTATAGTCTGCACAAAATCGTGTCAATATGGTTTTGAATTCCATTTTTTTTATAATATGGAACGCTTCTTCTGTATAAAATTCTCTTATTTTGGCATCTTCAAACGTATATTCCATAGGCGTATCTATTTGAATGGTGGCCAGTTTCTTGCTTAAAACAGCCAGATCATAATGTTCCTTTAAGTTCTCTCCGGCTTTTTTGGGGGTTACCTCTTCAATATGTTCCATGGCGCCTTCTATACTTCCAAAACTGGAAATGATATGGGATGCTCTCTTTTCTCCAATTCCCGGAACACCTGGAATGTTGTCTGCGGTGTCACCCATTAATCCCTTTAAATCAATAATCTGTACCGGCAGTACTCCATATTTTTCCAGAACTTCCTTAGTATTATAGTCTTCTACCTGGGTTCCTCCCTGTTTTGTTTTTGGAATGCGAATACGAATGGTATCACTGGCAAGCTGAAGCATATCCCGGTCTCCGGAAATTAACGACACTTCCATCCCCTCTTTTTCCGCTTTTTTTGCGATGGTACCTAAAATGTCATCGGCTTCATATCCCGGTTTTTCTACAATACAAATCTGCATAGCCTGCAGTACTTCTTTGATAATAGGTACCTGCTGCCTGAGTTCTTCCGGCATTGGTTTTCTGGTTCCTTTATATGCTTCATACATCTTATGACGAAAGGTTGGCTCTTTCACATCAAATGCCACCGTCAGATATTGTGGCTTCTCTTCTTCTAAGATTTTAAACATAATATTTAAAAATCCATATACCCCATTGGTATGTGTTCCCTCCGCATTTGTTAAATCCGGCACACCATAAAATGCACGGTTTAGAATACTATGTCCGTCAATCAATACAATTTTTTCACTCATTTAAGCAAACCATACCTTTCTTTCTTTCTTTCTTTCTTCCTATATTACAATCGCTATTATTATTATAACTACAACGATTATGATTTTTTTATATAAAACCTTCATTTTTTCACGGTGGACGATCTCTTCTGCATGTTTAAGCTTTCTTTCAAAATTCACCTGATCGTTTGTACCTTTATTTCTATCTTCATCTAAAAGTTTAATACCTGCAAATACGGTATAATATACCTCTAAGTCTTCTCTGCAGGATTCACAGGAGCGAATGTGCACCAGAAAATCCTCAAGATCTCCTTTATTCAGTTCTTCATTTATAAACTGTGTCATTTTCTTTTGTGTTTCGATGCAGGTCATAGTAAAATCATTCTCCCCTCTTCTTCGAAATGAATTTCTTTACTCGTATAAATTTCCAAATTAAATTTTTCATTCCTAATCATACCATATATAAAAAACTTTCTCAATCCATTCTAAGAGAACCGGATTAAGAAAGTTTTTTTTTATGAAAGCTCTGCTATTAACTTTTTCATAGTTTCAATATCTGCATCCTTTAATGTAGAGCAAATGGTAACCATGGTTTCTTTTATATCGATTTCCTTCATTTCTTCTAAGATTTTCTTCATATGTTTTCCGGCCTGAGGTGCCCAAGAACCATTTTCAATGATTCCTACACTACGCTTTTGGTAGCCCTTTGCCCTCAGATGGAGCAAAAATTCTTCCATACAGGGAAAGATTCCACTATCATAGGTAGGTGCTGCCAGAATCAGCTGTGAATACCGGAATGTCTCTGCAAGAACTTCTGACATATCACTGCGGGCTAAATCCCACATCTTTACCTTTTCTTTTCCTGCTTCTTTTAATAGCTCTACCATCTTTTGGGCTGCTTTTTTTGTATTTCCATGTATAGAACCATATGCGACAACAACACCCTCCTCCTCAGGAAGGTAGCTGCTCCATGTGTGATATTTATCCATGCAGTCGGAAAGATTTTCCTCTATCACCGGTCCATGGAGAGGGCATATTTTACATAGTTCCAATGTCTTTGCTTTTTTTAGTAATGTCTGAACCGGCATCCCATATTTTCCACAAATGTTAAAATAATACCTGCGAGCTTCTTCTTCCCAGTTTTCCTTGTCCTCCATGGTTCCAAACTTACCAAAAGCATCCGCTGAAAAAAGCACTTTTTCCGTTCTTTCATAGGTCACCATAACTTCCGGCCAGTGTACCATGGGTGCCATGTAAAACTGAAACTGGTGGGTTCCAATGGGTAAAACATCTCCTTCATTTACCAAAATGCTTTGTTTTGATACCTCTATATTAAAAAACTGGCTCATGAGCTTAAATGTTTTTGTATTTCCAACGAGTAAAAGATCTGGATATCGTTCCAACAGTTTATTGATGTTGGCCGCATGGTCCGGTTCCATATGGGAAATTATCAGATAATCCACCTTCCGTCCATTTAACAGCTCATCCAAATGATCCAGCCATTCCTCTGTAACCCGTTTATCCACGGTGTCTAAAAGCACCACTTTCTCATCTAAAATCAAATAAGAATTGTATGAAATTCCTTGTGGTACTTTATATTGACTTTCAAATAAGTCCAGGGTGGTATCATTCACTCCTACGTTATATATTGTGTCTGTAATTTTTTGCATTTTATCAACAACGTCCTTTCAAAAATCCCGGTTAAATTTATGTTTCTAAGGGTTCCATTTATAGTTTTACAAAGTCGGATGCGGGATGTTTGCAAATAGGACAGATGAAATCTGCAGGCAATACTTCTCCTTCATAAATATAACCGCAAATCGTACAAATATAGCCTTTTTTCTTTTCCGGATTCTTTGGAGCAGGCTTAACATTTTTCTGGTAGTCCTGGTAAGTAATGGACTCTGCTTCTGAAAGCAGCTCTGCCTCCGTAACCTTTGCTAAAAACAAAGTATGCGTTCCTAAGTCCATAGTTGATACTACTTCTGCACTCATATATGCATTTACATGGTCCGTCAAATAAATAATTCCGTTTTCTGCTCTTTCAAAGGTAATGGCTTCCGTTTTATCGGTATCTTTTCCACTTTGAAATCCCCAATGTTTATACTGTTCAAATACGGAATCTTTTGTCAATACCGATACATTAAATTTTCCGGTTTTAACTATCATATCATGGGTGAAATTTTGTTTATTTACGGCAATCAAAATCTGGTTTGGTTCGGTGGTTACCTGTGTTGCCGTATTGATAATACATCCGTTATCTTTATCTCCATCTTTTGCTGTTAAAACAAATAAACCGTAGGTTAACTGATACATGGCTTTTTTATTCATAGTGACCCTCCTAAAAAGAATATAATAATAGTATTTATTACTATTATTATATTCTTTTTCGTTTTTTTGTCAATATATTTATATCTTTAAAACGTAAACTCTATTTAATTTACAAGTTTTTCAAATTGTTCCATGTGAAAAACAGCCTGTCCAATTCCACATTTTTGACAAACTCTGGTAATAGGTGGCGGTGTCACATAACTTTCACTAAGAATCTCCGGTTTTGAAAACACTTCCTCCGGTGTGCCATCCAAAAGTAGTTCACCATTTTTTAATACAATGACTCTGTCAAAATTTTTGGTTACAAATTTCATATCATGGGATATTGTAATACATATTTTATTTTTTTCTTTTAAATATTTTATGATTTCAACAAGGCATTCTATTCCCGCGACATCTTGCCCCATGGTTGGTTCATCAAAAATCACCACCTCAGTATCCATAGAAAGCACCGAGGCTATGGTACAGAATTTTTTCTTTGAAACACCAAGATCCAGCGGATGTTTATCCAGTACTTCTGTTAAATGGCATATTTGTGCTGCTTTTTCAGCACATTCTTTTTGCTTCTTTTTTTTAAATCCTAACTGAATTGGTCCAAATTCCAATTCTTTTTGTACGGTTGATAAAAACAATTGATCATCCGGATTTTGAAAAACATACCCTACCTTTTCCGATAGTGCTGCAATTGATTTTCCCAAAACTGAAACATCATCAAACAGGATGTCTCCTTTATCTGGTTGTAGAATTCCATTAAGTTGTTTCACAAGGGTTGTTTTTCCTGACCCATTTTGTCCTATAATTGCAACTCTTTCATTTCCTTTCATTTCCAAAGACAAATTTTTAATTACCGGAATTTTTTTATCATACGAAAAGTCTATATTTTTTAATTCTATTTTCATTATTTTTTATTCCTTTCCCTTCTCTTTGGGTAAATTCTTTTGTCACCTACCTGTCATTGATTGCCTGAATTATTTCTTCTTCCCTAACAATAACATCTTCCTGACCCTTTCCGGATTGTCTAATGAATTCTCCCATTATGGTATAATCCGGTACATCAATTATCCTCCGTAGAGATTGATTTCCAAATATTTTTTTTACTTGATCTAGTTTTACAAGTTCTCCTTTATTCAAAACCAGAATTCGATCTGAAACCCTTGCTATCCGTTCCATATCATGATCAACAATAATAAGTGTCATTCCTCTTGTCTTTAAATCGTTAATAATGCGAAAAATTTCTTCACTTCCAAGAGGGTCAAGTTGGGAACAGCATTCATCAAGTACTACAATATCCGGGTTCATAATTAAACAAGATCCCAATGCAACCCTTTGCACCTGTCCACCGGATAAGTAAAGTGGGTTTCGATCTAAAATATCAGAAATACGCATTAGTTTTGCCATTTCATTCACTCGTTCTAACATTTCATCTCTTGGCATTCCAATGTTTCCAAGTCCAAAAGCCAATTCATCCCTCACCGTACTTGTTGTATAGGTTAACTGGTTGAATGGATTTTGAAATACCAATCCGATTTTTCTAGATAATTCTCCCATGGATAGGTTCGACAAATCTTTTCCTTCTATTGTTATCTTTCCTGACAGTTCACCTGTAATATAATGTGGAATCAAACCTACAAGGATTTTACAAAGCGTTGATTTTCCTGAATCATTTTCACCGATTATCCCGAGAATTTCTCCCTTTTTAATGTCAAAAGATATTTCCTTTAATACTTCTTCCTCTTCTCCACTATAAAGAAAACTAACTTTTTCTATTTTCATTACTTCTTTCATAAAAGTCTCCCATCTTTCCTATGGTGAATCCCACAAACTATGATAAAATACGTAGTGCAATGGATCCCATTGTAATGATAATAAAATAAAGAATTAAACTTACTTTTATTCTTTTATCCAATGTTGTTTCTATTGCTTCCATTAATCGAACTCTTGTTGTGTTCTTTATCGTAAATCCTCTTAACTCTAACGTCATACCACGCTCCTGGGCATCCATTAAAGAACTCATAATGACAGGGCCAATCAGTGGAAGAAATGCTTTTACTCTTTTTTTCAGGCTTCCTTCTGTTTCAAGTCCTCGGGCATTTTGAGCATTTTTAATTACCGCCATACGTTTTTGCATTTGCGGTATCACATTAATTGTTGCAAGTATCAGATATCCAACATATCCGGTTAACCCCACTCTTTCCAATGCGGATACCATACGACTTGTATCTGTAGTTTTCGAAGTCAGCCAAAAAGCACCTATAAATACCAACAAAGTGCCAACAATCTTAATTGCCTGCATAATGCCCTCCTGGTATAATATTGCAAATCCAAAATCTATAAAAATAGTTTTATTTTGGGGGCTAAAAAAACCTTGAATCAGTATTAACATTAAAAGTATAGGAATAGAAAATTTTATGATAAAAGATAAAAATTCTTTGCCAAATTCTGCTTTATATGCTACTGCAGCCAATAATACAAGTAATATATAGGCTAAAATTGGGGATGGAAATATAATTGTGCTTCCACCTAATATTATAACTCCAATATATTTTACCACAGGGTCAATTCTATCCACTATGGTATCTTTTTTTACATAACTAGAATTTACTTTATTACCCATTTTACAGTCTCCATTTCGGATTAATTATTCCACAAAAGCGCCAGAACCTAATTCCTGTTCTGACGCTGTTCGGCATTTATGCCTTATGTTTTTTCTTTGATAATGCATTTTTCTGATATTGACTGATAAATCGTTTTGGTATTGTCTTTAATATAATATACGCAACTGCAAAGGCAATGGCCCGATCCACCAGATTACTAAAGAATGCAGATGTTAGCACTCCTAACCATATGTTTCCAAGAGATGCAATAAATCCTGCGGTTATGACGGAAGCTCCTGTGGCTCCCGTAACACCTCCGAAAAAAATCAAAGTAACTGCTGAGGTTACGAATGTTGATAAAATTGTTGCAACAAAGCAAGTAGAAACCACACCCACAATATTTCTAAAACATCCCGCCTTAATCATGTATCCCGTCTGAAGACCAACCGCAATACTAACTAAAACATAAGGAAAATACGTTGGATTTGACATCAATGCTAAAAATAAATTAGTGAACAAGCCGACTACTGCTGAAACCCACGGTCCTCCTAGTGCTGCAGCTATTATCGTCCCAATTAAATCAAGAAAAACCGGTAGTTTTAGTGCTCCCGCAATAGAGCCTCCTATCAAATTTATTCCTGCACAGATTGGAATTAAAACAATTGTCTTTGTTGAAAATTCTGACGTAATACTCTTTATTATTTTGTTCATCTCAGTTACCTGTGGCCTTTCTCCGGATATTTATATTCCTTCTACCATCTAAGCGAATCGTGTAATGCAAATATTTTATAATTACTAAGTATTAAAATCCTATCCTAACTGCAATTAAAATAAAGATCGAAGCTACCAGATAAACCGGAATCGCAATTTGTAAACCAAATTTAAACCATTTACTAAATGGAACGCGGGACATACCACACATTGCCATTGTAGATCCTAAGGTTGGTGTAATCATATTTAAAGCAGAACCACCTACCTGAAAAGCTAGTACCGTTGTTTGAGCTGTTAATCCAACAATCTGTCCTATTGGTCCTAAAATTGGCATCATCGCTACGGACAAACCGCTTCCGGAGGTAATAAAGATATGAACCACTGCCGTAATGCCAGAAATAAACATAGCTGCAATAGAAGGTGATAATTGCGATAAAGGTCCGGATACTACCTGAATAATGGTATCAAGTACGAATGCATCTTCAAAAATTGCCTGAATGGCTCTTGCTAATCCAATTAATAAAGCAACACCCGCTGTTGTAGCTGCACCTTTTACAAAAATTTCAATGGTCTCTTTTAATTTTTTCTTTGCAACAAGACCAGCAGCAATTCCACATACAATATTAAGTCCACCAATTTCATTTAAATACCACCCAAATTTTAGAGAACCTACTACCATCATAATACACATGAATAAGAAAATCAAAAGAACCATACCCTGAGACTTATCAATTTTATAACTGTCTAAATTATCATCTAAAGCAAGACCCGTGGTATCAATTCCTTTGCAGATACTTTTTTCTTTGTTTTTCTTTACTCTTCTTGCATAGAGAATAATAATAAAGCCAACAATTAAGGTTTCTACCAACCACATCAGGGTTCGAAATCCAGCCCCTGAAAAAAGAGGAAGTCCTACAATAGACTGTGGTGTTCCTACTACAGCAGCATTAATTGCTGACATAGAGAATCCAACTCCACTACCTGCCAAAATTAAAGCAAGACCCACCGCTAAATCATATCCTAAACCGACCGAGATCATACAAGCTACCAAAGTAAATGGAATTAATCCATCCGGTCCACTTACATAGCCGAGAAAGGAAAATAGAAATACCATAAGCAATAATACAAAAGATTCCGGTATTTTGCTTTTATTCAGTTTCTTTAGCATCAGACCAATACCATTGTTAAAAGCACCCGTTGCCTGAAAGATTGCAAATGCACCTGTAGATGCAAATACTAAGAAAATAATCATTCCTGCATCAACCATACCACGGTTAACGCTTCCTAACAAGGTAGAAATTGAAGTTGGATTACTTTCCACTTGTTGATAAGTTCCCGGAACTACAACTGGTTTTGAGACACCCTCCATTGCTGTTCTTTCAAAGGATCCTGCCGGAATAAAATAAGTTAATAATGCTGCTGCTAGTACAAAACATCCAAGTAAAATATATGGATTTAATCCCGTACTCGTTTTTTTCTTTTTTTGTTTTGAAGTGTTGTCGCTCATACTTTTTCTCCTTAATTAAATTTTAAAATAGATTCTTTTACTAAATTTCTAAATTTATTTAGATCAATATCAAAACCTACCCATACATTTTTTTCTTTTTTTGTTTTATTATTATAATCCACTACGGTTTGTCCCAGTCCAAGACCCTCCTGCGTATTTACCGCTACATTTAAATGAGCCATGGTAAACATATCCGGATCAACTAAGTAGGCCATTGCGCAAGCATCGTGTAAGTGCATACCCTCTATATGATCTTCCGGTGCAAGGAACGGCTGTGCAATTTTGTTACTGAAAAATTCCAGAAGTCCTCCCATTACTTCACTTGTCTGCGTATTGAAATTTTTAACCTCTTCCACGTCCTCTTTAAAAAACTGAGCTTTTAAGGTAACATCCAATCCAAACATATATACCGGTAATCCACAATTTGTAACTACCTCTGCTGCTTCTGGATCTACATAAATGTTAAATTCGGAATTTGGAGTATAATTACCACCGAAACAAGCACCACCCATAAACACAATGGATTCCACTTTTTCTTTCAATTCGGGATGTGAAAGAAGTAAAATTGCAATATTGGTTAATGGTCCGGTTGCAACAATGGTTATCTTTTCCTCGGAAGTACTTAACATTTGTACCATCAAATCTAACGCTCTTTGTTTTTTGTCCTCCACGGTAGGTAAAGGAAGATCCGCACCATCAAGGCCGGTTTTTCCGTGTATGTAGTCGGCTATAATCAAATTCCTCTTTAACGGTTTTTCCGCACCCTTCGCCACAGGGATATCTTCTCTTTTAACCAGACTTAAAAGTCCACGCACATTATGATAAGTACGTTCCTGGGTTTGATTTCCCGCGGAAGTAGTAATTGCCACAATATCGATTTTTTCAGATGCAAGACCAATTAATAGCGCAATTGCGTCATCATGTCCCGGATCACAGTCATAAATTACTTTT
Organism: Acetivibrio sp.; assembly: GCA_036658435.1. GTDB lineage: Bacteria > Bacillota > Clostridia > Lachnospirales > Lachnospiraceae > DIGJ01. The sequence continues at coordinate 11,178 of JAVXEO010000011.1, read as the reverse complement.
CGTTTGTTCATTATGATTCCTCCTGTTTTTTGGGTAAAATAAACACCCCATGCTTTTTCTTAAAAAACGTTTCTATATAAAACTGTTTCCAATTTCATAGCTGCTTTACTTTTAGCTGCTTTCATTTATGTGCCTGATTGATCCATAATATGTCTTTATTATATAACCTCTTCCAAACGAGGGATGGAAGGAGCTGCCCCTTTTCTGGACACTGCAATAGCCGACGCTTTGGATGCCCTGTTCAAAGACTCTTTAATGGAAATACCGTTCATTACCGATGCCAGAAAATAACCGGTAAAGGTATCTCCGGCGGCTGTTGTATCTTTAACCGGCACCTGATAGATTTTTTGTTCTAAGCGAATGTCATTTTTTGCATAAATAGAACCTTTCTCGCCAAGAGTTAATACTATTTCTGCCTTTGGGAACTTGCAAATCAGGGCATCTGCAAGCTTTTCCTCTTCTGTCTCCCCAGTCAATGCTTTGGCTTCTATTTCATTTAAGACAAAATAGTTGATATATTCTAATGGAATTTTTTTTATCTCTTTATCCATTGGTGATGGATTTAATGCAATTTTCATACCAAGTTCGTACGCCTTGGTCACCAAATAGGGCAATTCATTAATTTCATTTTGCAATACTAATAAATCTTCCTTTTCAAAATGACAAAGTACTTCATCAATCATTTTCTTTGTTATGGATTTATTGGAACCTCCATGCAGGATAATACAGTTATCGCCCTTTTTGTCACGTTGTATCATTGCATTTCCTGTCCTTAATTCTGCTTTTATGTATAAATAATCTGTATTCACGCCTGATTCTTCTAACATATTCTTTAAGAAAAATCCATCTTCACCAATGGCACCTGCATGGTAAACCTCCGCACCTGCTTTACTAAGAGCAATCGATTGGTTAAGTCCTTTTCCACCACTGAATATATGTAAGGCATCGGATGCGATAGTTTCACCTTTATTTACTATATGGTCTACACTATACACATAATCAATGTTACATGAACCAAAATTCAATATTTTCATATTTGCCTCCTAGGAAACTGTTTTTCTAAACTATTTTCTTTATTTGAATTTACCACTATTCTATTTATTTGTCAATATTAATTGTATATTTTTTTTATTATTTATTTTTTTTGCTTTATTTTATTAGTAATTATGTCCTTTCTCAACGATTGACATTTCGTTCATAATTTTTTATGATAAAGAGGAGTATCATAATTGGAGGAAAATAAAATGAATATAAGGGAAGTAGCAAAACTTGCAGGTGTGTCTGTTTCTACCGTTTCTAAAATTATAAATCAAAAAGATGCAAGTATTGGTAGCGAAACTAGAGAACGCGTATTAAAAATAGCACGAGAATATAATTATGTACCCTATGGTTCAACCATTAACCCTACTGCAAAAACGTGGCTCATAGGGGTGCTTATTAACTCAACCGCAGATAATGATAGAATAGTCAGTGGAATCATTGACATTGCACAAAAAAATGGCTATACCGTTATTATTTGTGAAAGTCATGGTGATTCCGTACAGGAGCTTAAAAATATTACCGCCCTTTGCAAAAACAGAGTGGATGGTGTTCTTTGGAAGTATTCTACCCCTGAAAGTGCAGCCTATGTTTCCCAGTTTGACCATTTTGAAATACCATATCTGACTTTCTATAGTACAGAGGCTAATACAAATATAATTGATTATGAAAATCTTGGATATCGTGCAACTAACACCTTATTAGAAAATAAGCATACTCTTGTTGCCTGTCTTCTTGCTCAGGGAAAACGTACCCAGATGTTTTTAGATGGTTACAAGAAATGTTTATTTGACCATCGTATTATGTTTGACGAAGAACTTATTTATCAGGAAATTACGGAATCTTTGATTTATAAGCTTGGAAATCATAAAATTAGTGGAATTGTATGTTCTCATTTTTCAAAGGCGTTATCGCTTTATGAAATTGTGGATACCTTACATTATCAAATTCCATATGATATTTCTTTGATTTCCCTAAAAGATGATTCTAGAAATGCAGTAAATTTTCCTCATATTTCAACCTATACCATTCCAAATCTGGAATTTGGTCAATATCTATGTAATAAATTAATTCATTTCATTGAAAAAAGGGAGACTGCAATAAAAGATTTTCAGCCTTCCATTCAACTGGATAATGATACAACCATTGATATTCCTTTTAACCTAAAAGCAAAACGAATCGCAGTTGTTGGAAGTATAAACATTGATACCTTTCTTAGTGTAGAAACGCTGCCTCAAAGCGGAAAAACAGTTAGTACCTCCACTTCTTCGATTTATCCAGGAGGAAAAGGAATCAATCAAGCCATTGGTTCTTCTAAACTTGGCCACTGTGTGACTTTAATTGGAAATGTTGGCTCCGGACTTGACTCCGACCAGGTCTATGCAACCATAAAGGAATATGGAATTGATCCCTTGGGAATTAAACGATGTCATAATATTTCAACGGGTAAAGCATATATCTTTGTTCAACCAAATGGGGATTCTATGATTTCTATTTTATCTGGAGCAAATGGTATTTTTACACCTATGGATATCCGGGATAAACAATTTTTATTTGAAAATACAGGTTACTGTCTTGTTCAGACGGAAATTCCTTTGGATACAGTATACGAAGCGCTGTTAATTGCACATGAATATAAGGCAAAAACGATTTTAAAGCCATCTACTTGTGGTATGCTTCCTGAACACATTTTAAAAGAAATTGATATTCTTGTTCCAAATTATAGTGAGCTAACTATTCTCTGTCCAGAGGAAACACAGTTAGAACTACAGGCAGCCTCCTTAATTGCAAAGGGAGTGAACACCGTAATTGTAACTTTAGGAAATCAAGGGTGCTATTGTAAAACTTCCGGCTGGGAGGAATACTTTAAAGCTTCCCAGTTTCCATCCGTTGATAATACGGGTGCTAGTGATGCCTTTATCAGTGCTTTAGCCTCTTATCTCTTATACGGGTATTCTCTCAGGCAATCCATTCAAATTGCCACCTATGCAGCAGGTTTTAGTATAACAAGAGAAGGCGTTGTTCCTGCCCTTATTGACAAGTCTAGTTTAGAAGCATACATTCAACAAATGGATCCTAACCTAATTCACCCCGGTATTAATAATGTCCCTCCAATGATAAATGACGGAAATACCGCCACCCATTCTTAGTTCGTTAAGGTCCACAAAAAAAGTAGATATTATTATATCTACTTTTTTTTAACGGTTATTTTGTTAAGATGCTCATACTATCCTCTTTTACTGTAATGGTATCTTCTCCACATAAAAGGTTGAAGAAAGAGACAGGAAGATATAGTTTCTCATGGTGAAGCCAAGGCGCTGATTTTAGTTTTTTTGGCTTTGACATTCCAATAAGCTGACTGCTCCCTTTAAAGTAGCTGTCTGTTCCAACAAAAATGGTAGACTGTACCGTTCCATTATCAAGGGTATAGGACTTTTCTTTTTCATTATGATTCACTTTGAATTTAAGTATATCGGCAAGTAAATCCAGTGGAATCAATGTATTTTTCCCATCAAAAAAGGCTTCAAAAGGAATCAGATTGATGGGTATCCCATTAACGATTACTTTATCTATCTTAGAAGAAATGAAATTATCACGGGTTATATGCAAAATACCTTCTTTTACTGAAACTGCCTTTTTCTTTCCATAAAGCAGATCAAACAATTCCATGGGAACATAGGTTTTTCCATGAATTATCACCGGTGCTGCTCCTATGGGAGACGGCTTTGACATTCCAATAGCAAAAGCACTCGCTTTATAGTATAGGTCTTCTCCAATAACAAAGCTTGTTTTAACAATTCCATCCTCCATAGAAACCGAATTTTCCGCTCTATTCCTTGTTACTTTAAAGCCAAGTGCTTCGCCAATAATACGTACCGGTAATAAAACATGTTCTCCTTTCATATAGGCCGTCATTTCATCCATATTGGAATTCACCTCATTTATTACGGTGCTTTTTATTTGGAAAGACTCTGTTTTCGGATTCGCTGCCTCTGCCTTCTGTGTTATGGTCATGATACTTAAAATACCCATTGCAAAACCTACTAACATGATTTTTTTTGATAATTTCATATTTTAATTCTTCCTTTCACGTTTTTTATGCCAATCTCGAATCAACATATCATATTATAAACGCACTAACCAATTCTTTCAAGGTCTCTGCCTGTGAAAAAAGTCCACTGCTGGCCTCTGCATTTTTCTGTGCAGAGGAAGCACTTCCCTCTGCCAAGGATGAAACCATGTAAATTTCCTCCTTTATACGCTGCATTCGTTCCACTTGCATAGAAGACCCCGTTGCCACTTGTTCGGTTAAAACTGAACTTTCCTTAGCCCCATTTATAGTTTTCTGTATGATTTTTGATGTTTTTCCTGCAATTTCCACGCCATTTTCCACTGCTTCTACGGATCTTTCAATCAGTACCGCGGTTTCATTGGCCGCTTCTGCCGATTTTGCAGCAAGATTTCGCACCTCATCTGCCACCACAGTAAAGCCTTTTCCTGCTTCTCCGGCCCGTGCTGCCTCCACTGCAGCATTTAAAGCCAAAATATTGGTTTTATATGCAATATCGTTAATACTTTTTATTACCGTTCGTATTTGTGAGGATGCTGTGCTCATCTCTGCAAATGAATTCAATAATTCCTTCATTTGCATATCTCCCTCCGTAAGTATTTTTCCTGCATTTTGAGCCACTTGATTGGCATTTTCAGCATTTTCAGCATTTTTATTCAGTTGTGTTTTCATTTGAGAAATGGTTTCCGTAAGCTCATCCATTTTTTTCACTTGACTGTCACTGTCCTGAGAAAGCTGATCCACACTTCCTGAAATAATAAGAGAGCCCTCAAAAACCTCCTCCGCCGTAAGTTGAATTTTTCGAAGAGTCGCATTATAAGAACGAATGATTTCTTGAAGGGAGGTTTTAATTCCTGCATAATCGCCTACATAGGTTCCTTTTACCGATACGGTAAGGTCCCCCTTTGACAGCCTTCCAAGCACCCCTCCTATTTCCTGAATATATCCGGAATTTTGATTCATCATTCCTTCTATAGCGCAAAGCAGTTCTTCAATTTCTGCACTATTTCTCTCAATATGCTGAGTTTTAGCAGAAAGCTCCCCATTTGCCACACGTTTTACCACTTCCGTCACCTGCTTAAACGGCGTTAAATACTTGCGTGAAAACAGAAGAATCAAAAGAATTAAAGCCGATATACTTCCGGCCAATATCATCATGGTAGAGAATATTTCCCGAACTACCGCCTGTTTTTCATATCTGGATGGATAGGCAGATATCATCCGCCATCCTGTTTCCGGAATAACGGCAGCAGTCATAAATTCCTCACGGTTTTTATAATTTTTAATTCTTATATTGGTACTGGTGTCTCCTGTATGAATGGCATCTAAAATTTTATTATAATCTCCCGATAAGCTTTCTAAAGAAGTGAATTCACCGTTTTTCGCGGTCAATGCTTCATCCGGATGTATTAAAATATTTCCATTTTGATCGGTTAAAAATGCATATTGGTCATCCTGAGTAACCGATTCACGAATAAAGCCACTCAATACGTCGGTAACGATATCCATTGCCATTACCCCTTGAAATTTACCGTTTGTAACAATTTTTTTAGAAATAGACAACACCATTTGTCCGGTCTGTGCATCCACATAGGGATCAATATATACCGTTTCATTCGTGTCCTTGGCTTTTATATACCACTCCCGTTCCTGTGCAATATAGCTCTCATCGGGTCTCCAATTAGTAGAATCAATCATTACATTTTCAACCGTAGACATATAAACAGACAGCACATCCGAATAAGGCACCAGGCGTTTTTTTAAATATTTTTCCATTTCATCTCGATCCGTATATAAAGCACGTTCTCCGGTTTCTGCGGCAAAAGACTCTAACAGACCACTAAATTTATTCAGCCATTCTCTTGTCATTGTACTGTATTCCAAATTAGAATATAGAAGTGCATCCCTTGTTTGTCTTACAATGGCTGAATATGCCGTATAAAATTTCATGCCACTTTGCAGAATACAGATAACGAGAACGCCTCCAAGAATTCCCCAGAAAATATATTTTGTTAGTGATGCCTTTTTTTTCATAATGTTCTCCCCCTCTATTTTTAATCAATACGCTTTTTTCTGTATAAACAACAGTCCAAACGTTCCAAAACCACAGTTACTTGATATGGTAGCCGATGATTGCTGCATAATAACTTTATCAATTTTATTATATTTTGCAATTTCTTCAAGAATTTTGTTTTGCATCTCCACGGAAATCCCCGCATAATTAACAAACATAATACGAGTATCTATGGATTTATTTTTGAGTAACTGCCGAATATATTTTTTGTAATAAGATTCCATATTTCCTAAATAGAATCCATGAATTTTTATTTTACTATTTTTCATAGTCAATAGAGGATGAATTGAAAAATATTTGCAAATTTTATTTACATTTTTATCTATCTTTCCATTCCGATACATTCGTTCTGTATGTTGAACTACAAAGCTACTGCTCACACATTCTCTTAATTCTTCTAGTTTTTTTAAAATTTCTTCCAAGCTATTTCCTTTTTTTGCCATTTGTGCTGCACACAAGGTGATAATTCCCATTCCTCCTGATAAATGTCCTGAATCAAATATATAAATATTATCAAATTCTTTTGCCGCAATTTGTGCATTTATATATCCATTGCTGGAATTTTTTGCCATACAAATGTGAAGCAGGGCGCAGTCTTTTTTATACTCCTTCTTAAAAAAATTACGGTAGTCTTCTTCCTCCGGCGGAATGGAAATAGCCTCTTTTGCCTGTGTGTTAACATAATCATTTAAGTTATCCGAGGAAATTTCTTCTCCATCGCGAAATCTTCCTTCTTGGGTTTGAATGTAGTAATACATATTAGGAATTTCAAATTTTTTTAATATATCACTTGAAATGTCACACACACACTCTGTTGATATCTTCACTTTTTGCATCTTGTTCACCTCTATCCGAAAAATTTTTTATATAATGCATCCATTTCCTCCATTACAATATCAAAAGCAAAATCCAAATTTCCTTCTTTGGCAGGTAAAAGTATCTCTTCCATTTTTTCTTCTTTAAATGTAAATTTTTCTAATGCGCTTAATTCCTTTTTTACTTCTTCTTGATCAAAGTTTTCCGCTGCCTGTTTTACTTTTAGTAGTCCTTCTTTCAGTTGGTCTTCTGTTAACTCTATAAATGATGTAACCGGACATACCGAATCTTTCGGAAAAGCTTCTTGTATTTCTTTTAATACGTTCTGGTATTCCTCCATTGCCTTATCATGATTTTCCCGGACAAAGGTATCATTCCCATTTTTTGCTGCTTCTTCCAATGCTTTAGCAATGTCTGACAATTTCACAGCACCTATAACCAAAGAGGTACTCTTTAATGCATGAATATGAATGGCATAATTTTTCCAGTCTTTTTGATTGTAGGTATCTTCTAGTTCATATTTACTTTTCTTACTGCTATTTAAAAATATTGTAAGAAAATTTTCATACTGCTGCATATTTTCTCCACTGTAATGGAGACCTGTCTTTTCATCCATACACTGAAAATGATGATTCTTCCATATTTCTTGTTCTTGAATGGTTGTACTTACAAAATTACTGCTTCTTTTTCCTATTTTTTCTTTTGGCAGCCATTTTAGCAGCGTTCTTTCCAACGCGGAGGTTTCAATAGGTTTTGCCACAAAATCTTGGAAACCATGTTCTATAAACATTTCGCGAACTCCATTTACCGCATTTGCTGTTAACGCAATAATGGGAATCTTTTGGTAGTATTCTCCATCCATTTTTCTAATAATATCGACTGCCTCTACCCCATCCATTCCAGGCATCATATGATCCATAAAAACAAGGTCAAAATCCTTCTGCTGCAGTTTATGAATGGATTCTTCTCCACTAATTGCTGTAAAGATTTGCATATCATATATTTTCATTAATCCCATAGCAACTTTTAGATTCATTTCATTATCATCTACAATCAATATTTTCGCCGTAGGTGCTTTAAATCGTTCGCCACTGTAATCATTAGCCTTTCCAAGTATATCCAGAATACTTTCTCCATTGAGTATATTGGCAACCGATAAGATGTAAAATGGTTTATACACTTGTCGCAATGTATTGGGAACTTTTATTTCCCCTTCTCTATCCTGAGCCACCACTACCATTACTTCTTTACTGAGTTCTGCAAAATAGTCATTATCCTCTAAATATTCTTCCTTCCCAATGAACACATGTGTGTAACTGCCGTTATTCAGGTTTTCTTTCAGTTCCCATAAGGTCTTCATTCTTCTGCAATTAATATGTAATGGTTCTGAGATGTTCAAAAATAATTGACTGTATTTTTTATTGATACAATCCATTTTAAATTTATCCTCATGGATATACACCGCTATTTTAATTTTATCGATATCTTTGATGGATACAAAATGCTTTTTATCCGATACTTTCTGGGGAATGGTTACGATAAACTCAGATCCTTCTCCGTAGGTACTGACTACTTGAATAAATCCACCCATTAAACTTACCAGACGTTTCGAAATTGCCAGTCCAAGTCCGGTACCCTCAATTGCCCGATTTTTCTTTGTATCCAGTTGACTAAAACTTCCGAACAATTTTTCCATGCTCTGTTTTGTCATCCCTATTCCTGTATCTTTAATTGAAATTCTCAGGTTAACACCGTATGTTTCTTCTCTTGCCGATACCTCCAGAACCACCATTCCCTGCTCTGTGTATTTTACTGCATTGGTCATCAAATTAAGTATTACTTGTCGGATTTTTGTTTCATCTCCAATCAAACCAATTGGAATATTAGGGTCACAGTCCGCAATAATTTCTAATTTTTTCTCACCTTTTCTAATCATCGATAGGTTTAAAATATCATTTAAGATAGATGCAATATTATAGGTATCTTCGATCAGTTCCATTTTTCCTGATTCTATTTTTGAAAAGTCAAGGATATTATTAATAATTCCCAACAAACTTCTTCCTGCAATTTGTATATTAAAGCTATTCTCACGCACCGTTTGTGATATTCCTTCTTCTCGTAAAATCAATTCACTCATTCCACAAACGGCATTCATTGGTGTACGAATTTCATGAGACATATTGGCAAGAAAATCATCTTTACTTTTTTTGGCCAATTGCAGTTCTTGAATGGTTTTTTCCATTTTATCTGCCATACTTGCCTGAATGGCAGTACCGCATATTTCCAAAAAGAACAGAGCGGATATGCTGGCAATCAATGCGGTAATTGTAGAAAACATCTCCCGAACGATTGCCTGCTTTTCATATCTTGCCGGATAGGAAGATACAATACGCCATTCCGTTTCCGGAATGATTGCAAGTGTCATAAATGCTTCCTGTCCTTTATAATTTTTTATTCTTATACTTGTACCGGTATCTCCTGTACGAACGGCTCTGGCAATATTTTTATAATTTTCGGATAGGCTTTCCAAGGCAACGGACTCCCCATTTTTTGCCGTTAATATTTTATCCGGATGTATTAAAATATTTCCACGCTGATCGGTTAAAAACGCATACTGACCATCCTGGGTAACGGATTTTCGAATAAAATCACTTAATACATTTGTGACAATATCCATTGCCATTACGCCTTGAAATTTTCCATTTGTAACAATTTTTTTTGAAATAGACAAAACCTTTTTCCCAGTCTGTGCATCCACATAAGGATCCACGTATACAATTTTATCGCTGTTTTTTCCTTTAATATACCATTCTCTTTCTTGTGCAATAAAGCTGGCATCCGGTCTCCATTTCGTAGAATCAATCATTACATTTTCTATGGTAGACATATAAACAGACAGTACATCTGAAAAAGGTTCCAGACGTTTATTCAAGTAGTCTTCCATTTCTTCGCGGTTTGTATATAAGGCACGTTCTCCTGTTTCTACTGCAAGAGAATCCAATAAGTTTCCAAAACCATTCAGCCATTCTCTTGTCATGCTGCTATACTCTAAATTAGAATAAGCAAGGGCATCCTCTGTCTGTTTTATAATTGCCGAATAGGCCTCTTTGAATTTAATACCACTTTGAAGAGCACAAATAAGAAGAATTCCCACCCAAATTCCAATAAAATTATGTTTTTTTACCATTGTTTTTTTCTTCATTTCGAATCTCCCTCAATTTTCACTTCTGACCATATCGGCTAATATGGGTTTGATACTCAAGAACACCTCTGTAATAACCGGATCAAATTGCTTCCCTTTTTCATCTTCTATAATTGCAAAGCTTTCCTCAATTGAATTTTTTGGCTTATATCTTCGTTCCGACGTTAAGGCATCAAATACATCTGCAAATGCCATAATTCTTGCAGCAAGAGGTATTTCATTTCCCTTCAATCCTTTGGGATACCCATTTCCATTCCATCTTTCGTGATGATAGTGTGCCATATTAACCGCAATCTCTATATATTTTTGTTCTTCAATTTTCCCTATATTTTTTTGAATGATGTCGGCTCCTGCAGCAGAATGGCCCTGCATTATCTTAAATTCTTCCGTTGTAAGTTTTTCTTTGCTTTTCAAAATGTAATCAGGCACTATGATTTTTCCAATGTCATGCATGGGTGCTGCTTTATAAAGAGTTGAAATATAGGTATCTGTTAATTCTTCTTTAAAAAAGCCCATTTTCTTTAATTCCAAAGCTAAAATTTTTACATATTTACTGGTTCGCTTTACGTGTCCACCTGTACAGCCATCTCTACTCTCAATTAGATTTGCCATGCTAACAATTACTTCTTGTTGAATTGCAATGAGTTTATTACTCTGTTCAACTATTTTTCCAGCCTGTTCCCTGGCAATTTCCTCAAGATTTTTTCGATATTCTTCCAGTTCTAATGTTCTGCGTATCCTGCTCAATACCGCTTTCGGCGTAAACGGTTTGAAAACAAAATCGACTGCACCCTCATCAAAACAACTAGACTCCGTATCCGCACCTCGTTCGGCAGTGAGAAAAATAACCGGTATATTTTTCCACGCTTCCGTTCTTTTTATAGTATGCATAACGTCAAATCCACTAATCTCAGGCATCATAATATCTAGTAAAATCAAGTCCGGAATAAAACGTGATAAATAAGCGTATGCTAATTT
>JAVXEO010000010.1:12445-48239 GCA_036658435.1 Acetivibrio sp. | reverse complement strand
CATGGGTAAATACCATCCTCATGGAGATAGTTCCATTTATGATGCGTTAGTGCATATGACAGAAGAGTATTCTCTGTCCGTTCCCCTGGTGGATGGACATGGAAATTTCGGCTCTATTGATGGTGACGGTGCTGCGGCAATGCGTTACACAGAAGCGAGACTATCCAAAGGAGCCATGATGCTTCTTTCCCACTTGGAAAAAGGATTGGTTGACTTCATTCCAAACTTTGATGACAGCGAAAAAGAACCAACGGTTTTACCGGCCATGATTCCTAACTTACTAATTAATGGAACCATGGGAATTGCAGTAGGAATGGCAACCAATATACCACCCCATAACCCAGGTGAGGTCATTGATGGTGTCATTGCCTATATGGATCATCCTTCCATTACAACCGAAGAATTAATGGAATACATTATGGCACCGGATTTTCCAACCGGGGGAACCATAATCAATCGTTCGGAGCTTAGAAATATATATGAAACCGGTGAAGGTAAAATAAAAATTCGAGCAAAAACCGAGATTGAAAAAGGGGAAAATGGAAGACAAAATATAATTATAACGGAAGTTCCCTATACCATTGCCGGCAATAAAACCAGGCTGATTGAAAATCTTTCTCTGCTTATGAAAGATAAAGTTTTTGACGAAATCTATGATGTGCGGGATGAGTCTTCAAAAGAAGGAATCCGTATTGTCATTGAAGTAAAAAAAGACCGGGACATTGACAATCTCTTAAATGGTCTTTATAAAAAAACCTCCATGGAGGATACGTATGGCGTAAACCTTCTTGCAATTAAAGACCAACAGCCGGTAACCTTTACTCTGAAATCCTTGATTTCTGAATTTGTAAAATTTCAGGAAGAATTGTATACCAAAGAGTACCGGCATTTGTTAAATAAAGGAAATCAAAGACTTGAAATTGTAGACGGCCTTATAAAAGCCACGGATTTGATTGATTTAATTATTGAAGTACTGCGGGGAAGCTCTTCGGTAAAACAAGCAAAGAACTGCTTAGTCAGCGGTGAAATAAAGGACATTTCCTTTAAAAGTACGGATTCTAAACTAGAAGCCGCTCGGTTTGATTTTACAGAACGTCAGGCGGATGCCATCCTTGCTATGCCTTTAAGTAAATTAATTGGCTTGGAAATTATAAAACTTCATGAAGAAGGGGATGGATTACGAGAAAACATTCGAGAATATGAGAAAGTGCTGGGGGATCAGAAAGAACTTTACAAAATCATTAAAGGGCGCTTAAAAGAGTTTAAGAAACTCTTTCAGTATCCTCGAAAAACCAAATTGGCAGAACTGGAAAATACAGGCTATGTAGAAGAATTTAAAGTAGAAGAAATTACGGTATTAATTGACCGCTTTGGTTATACCAAGTCCTTAGACAGTGGAAGTTTTACACGTATATCCAAGGAAACACTCAAAGAATACCCCTATGTGATTTCCATGCAGAATGTAGACAAACTTTGTCTTTTTACGGCAGAAGGAAATATGTATCAGGTGAAGGCGGAAAAAATACCAAAATGTAAAATAAAAGATAAGGGTACACTCATTCATTCCCTTTGCAAAGTAGACAAAGAAGACATTATTTTATATACTTCCTTTGAAGAACTTTTTGAATCACAACTTCTCTTTGTTACACAAAAAGGATTTGTTAAATTAGTTTCAGGGGCAGAATTCGAAACCATCCGTGGAATGATTGCAGCGACAAAGTTGGATGAGGAAGATAAGGTAGTCAGCATTACAAAATTGTCGGCACAGGAGGCAATATCGGGAAATCAAAAAGTTATCCTGATTACGGAAAAACAACTTTCCCTGGGATTTGCTTTGACGGAAGTGAGTGAATTAAAAAAGACAAGTCGGGGAATAAAAGGAATTTCACTGGAAAACAACGATAAAGTAGATTTTGCATCCTGTGTAGAGGGAAATACGGAAGAGATTTCCTATAATGGGAAAATACTAAATGCAAAGAAAATTCGGAATCGAAAACGTGGAGCAAAAGGGCAGAAGGCACAACTTTAATAAAATAAAAATCAAAAAAACTATAAAGTATTTTATAATCAAGCCGATAAATAAGATATAGAACTAATTAACAAGCACATGAAGGTGGTGGAAACATGAGAATTGATGCATACAATCAAATCACACAACTGTACCAGAACAATCAGGCAAAATCCACAATGACCAAAGGAGAAAAGTCATCGGTACATTCAGATGCCTTACAGCTTTCTCAAACAGGAAAGGATATGCAGGTGGCAAAACAGGCGGTAAAAGAAGCACCGGATGTTCGAGAAGACAAAGTAAATGAACTGAAAGCACGTCTTGCATCTGGCACGTATAACGTTACAGGAAAAGATCTTGCTGAAAAACTGGTGAATCATTATTATGACAGTATCTTTTAGATAGGAGAAAAATATTGGCCAGCTTAATTGAAGAGTTAATAACGACACTGGAAGAAGAAAATCGGATTTATCAGGCATTGATTCCAATCAGTGAAAATAAAACTAATATTATTATTAACAACGACCTGATTGCCTTGAATCAGATTACGGAGGAGGAACAGTCCCTCATTACGGTAATCAATGGATTGGAAAATAAAAGGCAGGAGGTCATTGTTAATATAGGTACGGTGATGAACCAGAACCCAGATACCTTAGACTTGAAAATGATGGTAAAATTGTTAGATAAACAACCGGAAGAACAAAAAAAAATCAGTCAGATTCATGATGAATTAAGAAAGACGATAGAACGGTTGATGGAACTTAACTTTCAAAACCAGTCTTTATTAGAGCAATCTTTGGAGCTGGTAGAGTTCAACATGAATTTTATTCAAAGCACAAGAGTTGCACCGGGAAATAATTATACGAAGAATGCATCCGGCATGGACCTTTCCGTGGATCAGACTAGAATCTTTGATGCAAAACAATAAAAAAGATGAGGCAGAAAGAAAGGCGATGCTATGGCAAATTTAATGACGAGTATGTATACGGGAGTTTCGGGCTTGATGGTGAATCAGGCTTCTTTGAATACAACGGCTCATAATATCGCAAATGCAACGACTTTGGGATTTACAAGGCAACAGATACTTACAGGAGACTTCATCTACAATAAAATCGGAGAATCTGCAACTTCTTATATGAAGGTAGGCTTAGGAACGGAAATGGCGGCAATTCGTCAAGTACGTGATGTATTTTTGGACAAAAGCTATCGTTTAGAAGTAGGAAGAGAAGGATTTTATGAAGCACAGTATGAATCGGTGGAAGAAATTGAGAGTCTTTTTGGAGAATTGGAAGGGGAAGCCTTTAAAACGACCCTTTCTGATTTGTGGACATCAATTTCTGAACTTGCCAAAGAACCGGACAGCATTGTGAATCGAGGAGTTCTGGTAACAACGGCAAAGAGCTTTTTAGAAAAAGCAGGAATTATAAGTGACCAGTTACAGGAATATCAGGTGAATCTAAATGAGCAGATTCAGAAAAAAACAGACCGTATTAATACCATAGGAAATCAGATACAGGAATTGAACCAGACCATTCGAAAATACGAGTGTGGAGGGCAGCATGCCAACGATTACCGAGATATCAGAAACCAACTGATGGATGAACTGGGTGGACTTGTGAAGTACACTTATACGGAAACCCAGGAAGGTGTCGTTATGATAAATGTGGAAGGGGTTCAATTTGTTACAGAAGATACGGTATATCAAATGGAAACCCAGAAGACAGTTACACCGGAAGAGCAGGGAAGAACGGATACCATCAATGGATATGTAAAGAATATATCGGACCTTATGAACCAGATGAAGGCAAATGGAAAAACGGATGCAGAGATTGAAAAAGCAGTCAAAGAATCCAAGGACTGGTCTTCTATATCCAAATATGGCAAGATGACTTATCAAGCCGGAGAAATTAAATATAACGATTATGGAGTAATACAAAAGGATGGAACGGTAAACGAGATTTTGCCCAAACAGTCCGATTTACTGACGGTACTTTGGAAGGGAAATGGCTGTGGAGAAGTGTTCCGCTTAGACGGAGAATATTCGGCATCTGCAAAAACGGATACCGGTTCGCTAAAAGGACTTTTGGTTTCCAGAGGTGCTTACGAAGCCAACTATACGAATATTCCAAAGGAATCCGACTATCCAAATGAAAAAGACTATAAAGAGGCAGTCAAAGAATACAATAAATATGTGGATCCGTCCATTATTATGTCAACCCAGACTCAGTTTGACCAGCTAATACACGGAGTTGTAAAAGCCATCAATGACCTTTTATGTCCCAATACACCGGTGTCTCCGGAAAAAATCAGTGAATATCTTGAGAAAACAACGGAAAACAAGGTAGATCCCGGAAAGGTGGACTTAAAGAATGCAACCATTACTCTTGCCGATGGAACGGTTGTAAAGGCAGAAGATGCCCAGATATTTGATACAATAAAGGCAGGCTGTGGTATGGATAAGGAAGGTACCCAGGGAGAAGCTCTTTTTGAAAGAAAAACAGTGGAAAGATATACCAAAGGTACCTTAAAGGTTAACGTGGACGGAAAAGATACCAACATTGACGTATGGGTTTACAACCCGGAATATCCTTCGGATAATTACAGTTTGTTTACCATTGGGCAAGTGGAGATAAATGAAGAAATTTTAAACGATTATAACAAAATCCCATTAAGCTATAATAAATATTCCGGAAAATATGGCTCTTTTAATCAGGAATTGTGCGGAGATTTAATTGACGTGTGGGATGTAGAAGCGTTGAAAATTAATCCCAATACCTTAACCACCAACAATTTTCAGGATTACTATTCTTCCATGACCACGGAGATTGCCTATCGGGGAAAAACCTATAGCAGCATAGCAAAAAATCAAAGCGATATGGTAAAAAATATAGATAATAACCGGCAGCAGGTTGCCGGAGTGTCTACGGACGAAGAATTGACGAATATGATTAAGTACCAGCATGCATACAATGCATCTTCAAGATATATCAATGCAATTAATGAAATGCTGGGACATGTTATCGAGAAACTTGGCTAGCGTAAAGACTGGCGCAAAGAAAAGAGGAAGCTGGAATGGCAAATAGTTTTTTTGGATTGACAATTGGAAAATCAGGATTATATACATATCAGGCAGCTCTTAATACAGCTGCCCACAATGCGTCAAATGCAGATACAAAAGGATATTCAAGACAGCATGTTTTACAATCGGCATCCAATGCAATTTCAGTAAACAGCACTTATGGCATGCAAGGAACCGGTTCTGATGTAACGGCCATTGAACAAAAGAGGGATGCTTACTATGACATAAAGTATTGGAATAACAGCGCAATTTTTGGGAGTTATGATTCCAGAGCCTATTATATGAATTCTGTACAGGGTTATTTTAGTGAGGTTGATTCCGATGGCTCAACCGATGCATTTAACAAGATGTTTGCATCGCTAAATAGTCTTGGAACCAGTGTATCGGATACCACCATCCGAACACAGGTTACGGAAAATGGGGTCAGCCTTACGGAAACCATCAATACCATGTACAATCGATTAAAGGAATTGCAAAAAGAATGCAATGCAGAGGTAAAAAATACAGCGGATCAGATTAATTCCATTGCAGAACGTATTTCTTCCTTAACATTACAGATTAATACCATTGAAGTGACCGGAGCCAGAGCAAACGATTTACGGGATTCCAGAAACTTATTGGTGGATGAACTTTCTACTCTGGCACGAACGGATGTAAAAGAAACACCGATGGCGGATCAAAAAGGGGTTAACCAGTATATTGTACGTCTTGATGGAAAAGTACTGGTGGACACCTATGAATTTACGACCTTACATGCCAAACCGGAGGAAACCAGTGTAGATCAAAATAACGTAAAGGGACTCTATACCTTAAAATGGGAAAATGGACAAAGCTTTGACTCTTCCAGCCAGACGCTGGGAGGAAAGCTTCAGGCACTATTTGAAATGCGGGATGGAAATAATAAGCTAAACTTTAAAGGAAATGGAAATGGAAAAGCAGGAAGCACCACATTGACGGTGAACGCCTCAAATATGAACGATATCATGAAACTTAATATTCCGGAGGGAAAAGGAAAGATTACCATTGGAGCCAGAGACTATGCTTACACTAGCTTCTCTACAAAAGTAGAGGCAGATGGATCGTACACCTATACCTTTGAATTAACAGAAGGATTGAAAGAGGATACCGTGAACCGCAAGGTATCCATTGGGGAGTCCGTGGATTATAAAGGAATTCCCTATTATCAGGCACAGCTAAATGAATTTGCCCGTACTCTTGCCAGTACCTTTAATAATATACATAAGGATGGAGAAGACATGAATGGGGACAGAGGCCTTGATTTCTTTACAGGAACTTTGGCAGGAACCGGTCAGGAATATGTCTTTGATGTAACCTTAACCGAATTCAAATCCCAGCCAAATGCGGCAACGGATACGGATGCAAAAGGGTATGTAAAGGGTTCTTACTATCACATGACCGCCGGGAATCTAAAAGTGACAACGGCAATTGTGGATGACCCCAAAAAGATTGCCTGTGCAGAATATAATGCAGGTACCGACACCGGAATAGAAGACAAGACGGTACTAAACAAGTTGCTTGCACTAAAGTCCGATATGAATATGTTTAAACAGGGAACGCCAAATATGTTTTTACAGACCATGGTAGCAGAAATAGCCATTGATACAAAGACATCGATGACCTTTGCAAAGAGCCAGGAAAATATATTGAAAGTTGTTAATAAACAAAGAATGTCCATTTCAGGAGTGGATAGTGATGAAGAAGCCATGGATTTAATTAAATTTAGAAATGCTTACGATTTATGTTCTAAAGTAATTTCCACCATGAACCAGATTTATGACAAGCTAATTAATGGCACAGGAGTTTGATGAACAAGAAAAGAGAGAAGGTATAAGTCTATGCGAGTAACCAACCAAATGATGACAACCAATATGCTGAATAACATTAATCGAAATAAAATAAACGTAGACACAACGGGATACCAGTATTCCACACAAAATAAAATAGAAAATCCTTCCGATGACCCGGTAGTTGCTGTTCGTTCTCTAAAATTCCGTACACAGATTACGGAAATTGCTCAGTACCTGGATAAAAATATTAAGGATGCAAAATCCTGGATGTCCGTAACCGAGGATGCCATGAAGGAAATGAATAAAGTCTTGGAAACGATGTCAACTTATTGCACCCAAGGTGCAACGGATACATTGGAAACCCAGGATAGAAATAATATTATAGAAACGCTGAACCAGTTCAAAAAGCAGATTTACGAACAGGGAAATTCGGATTATGCCGGAAGATATTTATTCACCGGATTTCGCACCGATGAACCGTTACTATTTGATAATAATTCATTAAAGGAACAGAAAATAAACAATACGCTATATACAATTAAAGAAAATCTATCCTTTGGAAGTATTAATAACAAGTCTTTTGTAAAAGGCGGGGCTGCTTATGTCGCAGGAACCCCAGGTGATGATTATGCAAAAAATGCTCCAACCGTAGAATCGGCCAACCGTTTGCAGCTTTCTTATACCAACCTGGATAAAGGACCCGATAATAAAGTAAATGCCGGTGGAAAAGATTTTGTAAGAAAAGCCGGATTACAGGAAATTACCTTTACCAATCCTTTGAATAAAGCGGAAAAAATAACCCTTCCGGATGGAGGTGCTTCCGGATACACATTAAAGACGGTTTCTTCCAGCGAGGGAACCCAGGGGTCTTGCTATACACCGGGAGATAAGGAGATTATATTTGTTCCGGAGACCGGGGAATTGATTTTTGGTAAAGAGGCCTATTCCATGGCACAGAAACATTCGGATTTCCAGGTGGAATATACAAAGTCTGAATTTGCAGAAGATGACATTGCTCCGGAACACTACTTTGAATGCAGTGAAAGTAATATTGTTATAAATACAGGTGGAGCTGGTTTTAAGGAAGAAAAGATTCAATATACCACACCGGAGAAACAAAAAATTGATTACGAAATTAATTTTAGCCAGAAACTCACAGTAAATACACTGGCAAAAGATGCCCTAAGCACTACGGTAGGAACCAAAATAGAAGAAATTATTCGCAATGTAAAAGATGTATTTCAAATGGAAGATAAGATTTCTGAGGTAAAGAAACTAATTACAACCAGCACAGATGAGGTAGAAAAAGCCAATCTGAAAGAATTACAGAATCAGTTAGAGACCGAACAAACATTAAAGAAAACCATTTTAAGACAGGGATTTAGCTCGGGGATGACCATGGCAAAAGAAGCACAGTCCACATTAAATGTAGCCCTTGCAAACCACGGAAGCCGAAGCCTGCGCCTTGACTTAACAGAAAGCCGTCTGGAAAATCAAAAGGTTAGTTTTACAAAACTTTTAAGTGAAAACGACAAGGTGGATTTGGAGGACTCGGTTATAAATTATAAGCAGGCGCAGGTGATTTATGAAGCCTCGTTGTCCTGTGCATCTACAGTGGTATCAAAGACATTGCTTGATTATTTATAGAAACATGTTAAGATAAAAGAAAAGGGAAAAGGAGCTCATATTATGGTAGTTCAAACAAGATATTTCGGAGAAATTGATTTGACAGAAGAGAAGATTATTACTTTTGAAAATGGAATTATGGGATTTGAAAATTATAAAAGATTTACGATTCTTTATGATGTAGAGAAGGAAGAGAAACCAAGTATATCCTGGCTGCAAAGCTTAGATGAAAAGAATTTTGCTCTTCCGGTAGTAAATCCCATGATTGTTAAGGAGGATTATAACCCGGTAGTAGAAGATGAACTATTAAAGTCTCTTGGTGACCTGAATGAAGAGAATGTAGTAATTTTACTGATTATGACCATTCCATCTGATATTACAAAGATAACAGCAAATCTAAAGGCCCCTATTATTATCAATTCAGATTCAAAAAAAGGATGTCAGATTATTGTTGAAAATCAAGACTACCCAATTAAATTTAATGTATATAATATGGTACAAAAAATGAAAGAAAATAAGGGGGATGAATAAATGCTGGCCCTGTCAAGAAGAACAAATGAATCCATTATGATTGGAAACGACGTTGAAATAACAATATTAGAAATCAAAGGGGAACAGATCAAGATAGGAATTTCTGCACCCAAAAGTGTTCCCATTTACCGAAAAGAGCTTTATATTCAAATCCAGGAATCCAATAAGGAAGCAATTGATAATACAACCAATGTAGATGTATTAAAAGAATTATTCAAATAAATCGGTCTATAAACATTTTAAAGAGACTTGCCGATAAAACCAATAAGAAGCATAGTATGTTTTTGTATGAACATAGGAGGTGTTCAAGGATGAAGATTGAATCAATTGCCAATACAGCCAGTTCTGCATATGGGGAGAAGGAACATAAGACCCCAAAAATAGCAGAGGATGTATCACGGAAAAAACAGGAAGGGACTTCTAGTTTAAACACAATAGAAAAGACAGTTTCCATTAAGAATTCCATGTTATCACAGGACACAGCAAAAGAGGATAGGGAGACCAAGGAAGGTCAGGCAAGGGAAAAACAAATCAAAAATGCAATATTTGAGGCAAATAAAAAGATTAGAAGACCGGATGCAACCAGTCTGGAGTTTTCTTACCACGAAGAAACACAGAGAGTCTCCATTCAGGTAATCGACCAGGAGACCAAAGAGATAATCCGTGAGATTCCACCGGAGAAAAGCTTAGATATGCTACAAAAAATGTGGGAACTTGCAGGGATACTTGTAGATGAAAAACGATAGGAGGTAAGACGATGGGAATAAAATTATCTGGCATGATTTCTGGCATGGATACCGATGCGATTATAAAAGAACTTATGTCGGCCCAGAGCATGAAAAAAACGAAACTTGAAAAAAACCAAACAAAGCTTACCTGGAAACAAGAAAAATGGAAAGAACTTAATACGAAGATTTATGCTCTTTACACAGGAACATTGACTAAAATGAAAACACAGGGTAATTACCAGTCCAAAAAGGTGTCTATTTCGGATGAAACCAAGGCGGCAATTTCCGTGTCGAATACGGCGCCCAAAGGGGCTCACACTCTTCAAGTAGAACAACTGGCAAGCGCACAATATTTGACCAGTGGCGTGATCACAACAGATGCAAGCGGTTCAAAGGCGGTAGGAGCAACGACACTTTCCAGTCTGGGAATTACAGAAAATACAGTGATTACAATAAAAGGATCCAATCCCAAAAAAGACCAGAAGCTTATTGTGGATAGTAAAACCACGCTAAATGATTTCGTAAGCTCCTGTCAAAACGCAGGAGTCAATGCAACTTATGACAGTGCCCAGGGACGCCTTTTTATCAGCTCCAAAGAAACCGGAGAAAACCAGAAATTTACCATAACGACTTCCTCTGTAACAGAAGCTTATGTAAAAGCAGGTAAGAAATTAAATGAACTGACAGGCTATAACAGCTTGAAAAGTGAAGACAAAGCAAAAGTAGACGAAGCCTATACTATTATCAAAAAAAATGCACCGGATTCCCAGGAATATAAGAATGCAGCGGCAACGCTGACCTCTTATGCAGAAAAGTATGCCAAAGCACAGTTTAATGAAAGTGTAGATGGTGCAATCCAAGGGCTCCGTGCCGCAGAAACTACAAAAGCCTATGAGGCTAAAGCGGATGAAGTGCTAACCGATTATGTGGATCAGGCTACCTGGCTGACAAGTGAAGAAGGTAAAAACTGGGTAACAAAGAATCCGGGAGCGGATGAAGCTGCCACAAAGAAAGCATATGAAGCGGCACATAAAGCAAAAAAAGAAGAGACGATTACCTTAATAAAAAACGATGCAGCTTACAAGAGTTTTCGAGAGGGCGTAAAAACTACAGTAGAAACAAAGTATAGTAAGACATCTACGGGTGCGGCCTGGACAGAAATAAAGGATAAAGCGAAAGTTACAGCAGATACAGAAGCGGACGCAGCAAAAGAGGCGGTTACTTCCTTAAACACGACGATTACGGACTATAAGAACAATTGTGCGGAACTTCCGGCAGGAAGCTCAGGTGGTAACAGTTTATTAACTAAAATTGGTATGGGAGAGATTACCGGAGACGAAGTTTTGATTTCAGGAAGCGGTAACGTAAGTGGGCTTACGGTAACAAAAGCTAAGAATTCCCGTATTGTTTTAGATGGTGCAACACTAGAGAGTGCTTCCAATAATATAAGTGCAAATTACATGACCTTTGACTTAAAGGGAATGACAAAAGCAAATGAGAGCATATCCTTTACCGTACTAAGCAATGTTGACCAGACGTACGATATGGTAAAGGGCTTTGTAAAAGAGTACAATACCCTGTTAGAGGAAATGAATAAATTATACGACACAAAACCGGCAAAGGGCTATGAGCCGTTGACCCAGGAAGAAAAAGATGCCATGTCTGACGATGAGGTAGAAAAATGGGAAAATAAGATTAAAGAGTCTATTTTAAGGAGAGATCCCATTTTAGATAGTGTGACATCCGCTATGCGGTCAGCTTTAATGGGACAGGTAGAAGTGGATGGAAAGACCTATTCACTTGCAAGTTTTGGTATACGAACTTCTTCCGATTATACAGAAAAAGGAAAAATTCATATATATGGAGATGCAGATGATGGACTCTATGCTGCAGAAAAGAATCTTTTAAAGGGAACCTTAGAGGGAAGCTCCGATGCAATAGAAAGAGGTTTGACACCAGAAGCTTTAGTAAAGACCCTATCAAAAATTTCACAGAACCTATATGATACCATGACAGAAAAGATGGAGCGCTCTTCTATTAGCAGTGCTTTGACCTTTTATAATGACAAAGAGATGACAGCAAAGAATAACGCTTATACAAAGCAGATAAAAGAATGGGAAGACCGTCTTTCCGCTATGGAAAGCCGCTATTATAAACAGTTTACTGCAATGGAAACAGCCCTTAGTAAACTACAAAGTCAAGGCAATTCCCTCTCTTCATTAATGGGAATGTCCGGTAAATGATGATAAAAGAAAAAAGGAGAAATTATTATGGCAACCAATGCAGCAATGGCATATAAAAACACAAACATTAATACAGCATCCCCTGCGGAGCTTACGCTTATGCTTTATGATGGAGCAATTAAGTTTTGCAATATTGCAGCCATGGCTCTTGAAAAAAAAGATTACGAAAAGTGCAATTATAATATCCAAAAAGCAAAGAAAATTATTGTAGAATTTCGTTCCACACTGGACTTTAAGTATGAGGTTGCAAAAGATTTTGACAGGGTATATGACTATATATACTGGATCTTGACACAGGCGAACATAAAAAAAGATCCGGAATTGTTAGAGGAAGGCCTGAAACGAATTCGTGAGATGCGGGATACCTGGAAACAAATTATGAAAACATCAAAATAAGGGTTGCAGCCTGTAAGGAAGGAAGTACAATGGAAGGAAAAAATACCTACATCATTATTTTAATTGAAGTATTACAAAAAAAAGTCCTGTTATTGGAACAGTTGACCTCTCTTACAATCATGCAAAAAGATCAAATAGAGAAAGAAACCATTGAGTCGGAAGAATTTGAAAATATAATTCGACAAAAGGATGAATTGCTGATAGAATTAGATAAAGCGGATGATGGATTTGAGATTATTTTTGACAAGGTAAAACAGGAATTGTCGGAACATGGCAGCCAATATCCGGAAGAAATAGAGAAGCTGCAGAAGCTGATTCAAAAAATTACCGATAAAAGTGTAAAACTTCAGGGTATGGAACAGCGAAATAGCAGAAATATGGAACAGGTACTGAATAAAAAAAAGACGGAGATTAAGGAATTTCACGTAAATCACCGCACCGTGTCAAGTTACTATAAAAATATGGCAAATCAGTATGATGGAAAGTCATTTTTTATGGACCGAAAGAAATAAAAATAATATCTCTCCGGCTCTTAACTAATAGTAAGAACCGGTCGATATATAGAACAAGTAAACAAACTATTTACTTGAAAGCAGAAAGAATGGTTCGGCCGGCCTTCTTTCCACAAAGTTAAAACTAAACAACATATTAATTTATCACCAACAGCAAGGATGCTGTTGCACATTCAAGGAGGAATAAGTATGATAGTACAACATAATATGAGCGCGATGAACGCAAACAGACAGTTAGGTATCTCCAGTGGTGCTTTATCAAAAGCAACAGAAAAATTAAGTTCAGGTTACAAGATTAACCGTGCAGGCGATAACGCAGCCGGACTTGCAATTTCTGAAAAAATGCGTGGACAGATTCGTGGTTTGGATCAGGCTTCTACCAATGCAGAAGATGGTATTTCTTTAATTCAGACAGCAGAAGGTGGACTTCAGGAAACACAGAACATTCTTCAAAGAATGAGAGAGTTGTCTGTACAGTCTGCAAATGATACCAACACAGACGATGATAGAACACAGATTCAGAACGAGATTACACAACTTACACAGGAAGTTGACCGTATTGCCAATACATCTGAGTTCAATACAAAGAAATTATTGAATGGTGACCAGAAGGGTTCTACTACTTATAAAGCAGGTGGAACTACAATCGAAGGTACCTTCCAGAATGGTATTGTTGTAGCAAATAATGTGAAAACGTCTTTAAGCAAGATGGTAGGCGTGGATGATGTTATTCGAATTACCATTAATAAGGATGCAACAACGGCAGGAACTATTTCCAGCGGTGGCTATTCTGTAGAATCCCTAAATGGAAAAGGTGCGAATGTAAAGATTTCTACAGGAAGTATTGTAGTCAGTGCTGTTGCAAAGACCACATTAACAGCAACTGGTACATCTGCAGATATAACCTTTAGTGTTTCTGGATTTGCAAACTTAAAAGCAGGCGATATCATTACCATTTCTCTTTCTAAGGTAACGACAGCTGCTGCTGCCAGCACAGGAAAAGAATCCCTTCGTCTTCAGGCCGGAGCTAACTCAGGACAGGAAATTGAAATGAGAATTAACGGCATGAAAGCAAGAGATCTTGGAATTGTTCAAACAGGAACCATGACAAAAGGAACTGCTGACCATGGAACAGGTCTTGCATTAGATGTTACGACACAGTCCAACGCATCTATGGCAACTAAGGCTTTTGATAAAGCTTTGGAAAAGGTTTCTACAGAAAGAGCAAAGATGGGTGCTATTCAGAACCGTTTAGAGCACACGATTTCTAACTTAGATACTTCAGGAGAGAACTTACAGGCTGCTGAAAGCCGTATTCGTGATGTTGATATGGCAGAAGAAATGACCAATTACTCCAAGAATAATATCTTGACTCAGGCTGGTCAGTCCATGTTAGCACAGGCAAACCAATCTACACAAGGTGTATTATCATTGTTAGGCTAATAGCAGAGCTGCTATAAGCAAAATAAGACCTAAATATAGCTGTCACTTTTGTGGCAGCTATATTTATATAGGAAAGTTCCATTATTTGTGCCTATTTGATTTTGAATATGGCACCAAAAACTGAAAGGCATGGGATTAAAAATGAGCAGCGTATATAAAAAAAATATGGAAAAACTAAAGCAGGTGAATCCAAAAGCTACGGAGATTTTCGAACTTATAGAAAAAATAGATAAGGGGCAGGAACTGCTCCGCTTAAAGGGTGGAAATTTGTATTTTCAATATGAGAATACTCAATATAGATTACATAGCTGTAAAAAGGAAGAAGAAACCAAATGGATAATAAAAGACTTGGATCTGGTCAGCGATTACCTCATTGTTTTGTTTGGAATGGGGAACATTCATTTATTAAATACCCTGGACAAAGAAACAACAGAAGCTACAAAAATCATGGTAATCGAGCCCAATCCTTCGGTTTACAAATATATGATGAAAGAGTACAATCTGGTCACGATGATTGAAGGCGGTAAATTTGCATTTATTTGTGGAACCGAAGAAATGGTAGATGTTCAATTTTCTTTTTATATTGAGAAAAACTGGAACAATTTGGCACAAAATATAAAGGTGCTTTCCCTGGGAAATTACCATGTATACCATGAATTTTGTAAAAGATGCATAAGCCAGATTTGTGCCAGAATGCAAAATGGTTTATGGTCCCTTGGAAATTCATTAGAAGATATGCTAGATGGCTTGGAGAATCATTATTTGAATGTGGATGCCAGTATTCGAACCAATGGAATACGTGAAGTCCGGGACCAGTTTAGCGGATGCCCGGCGGTTATTGTAGCCTCCGGTCCTTCTTTGGATAAAAATATCCGGTACTTGAAGGAAGTGCAGGATAAGGCATTGATTCTAAGCTGTGATGCCAGTATGGAGGCGTGCAAGAAAAACGGGGTGAAACCGGATATTATTGCAAGTATAGAACGTTATATTGGAACCTATAAATATTATTATGAAGGAAAACAGTTTGACAAGGACTTAATTTTGGTGGCGCCTTCCTTAATGTGGCCGGAAACCTATGAGAATTTTCCGGGGAAGACGATACTGCTTGCAAAATCAGCGGATGGGATGGAAAAATGGTGGTCGGATCATTTCGAAAATGAAGAATTCGGAGCGATGGGGCATTCTTGCGTAGGAGCGGCCTTTGCCTTTGCAAAGGCTGCGGGCTGCAAGCCTATTATACTAATCGGACAGGATCTTGCCTATACCGATGAAAAGATTCATAGCGATTCGGCTCACACAAAGTATGAAGGGGAAAATACCATTCATAAAGAGGATGCCCCAAGCAGTGACCTTTGGACAGAGGACATCTATGGAAATCCGATTCGGACAAGTTATATCTATAATCTATTCCGTTATTTTTATGAAGAGCAGCTCCTTAACAAGAGCAGGAAGGTAATTGATGCAACAGAGGGTGGAGCCAAGATTAAGGGAACGGAGATTATGACCTTTAGGGAGGCAATTGACACTTATTGTACGGAAGAGATTAAGCGTCGTCCTAAAGATTTATTAGAAGACATTACAGTAAGTAACCGCCAGTATATTGAAAAATATGAGGAAATCATCTTATCTGCCAAGGATATGATAAAGCAGGTAGAAGAAATAAAAGAAATGGCAGTGACTCATTTTCAATCCTTGGAAAAATATATAGACTGGGATAACCAAGAGGCAACGGAACAGGAGCTGATTGATATAGTAAAAGCAATGGAACCGGGAAATGATATTGTTTTTCATATAGCCAAGGAAGGGTCCCAGACGATTTCCTTTTATCAGCAGATTTTAAAACAGACGATTATCTATGTAAAGAAAATTGGAAATGAACTTTCTGCAAGGGGAGTAAAGAGAAATTTGGAATTGCAGCTTAATTTGATGAATATGCTGGAAACGGCTTCCATTGTTACAATTCAAAGATTTGAAAAAATGATTTCGTTTTTAGAAGACAAGAAAGAAAAAAGGGAGGCAGCGGAAAATGGTAGAACCGGTATTAAAGACAATTGAAGAACTGGTAACGGTTATTTATGATATGGAACAAACGACACTTCATACGCATTTTCAAAAGTTAATTGATACATTAAGCACATTTTTAAATGATATGTTTCAAGCGGGATACTCTGTTTTATTGGATGAGGAACTGATAAGGCTGCAGGAATGCTATGAGAGACAGGATTATGTAGAGATGGCCGATTTATTATTATATGAATTGAAGCCGGAACTGGAGCAATTAAAAGAAGAATTGGCGGAATAAAAATAAAAAAATAAAAAAAGTTAAAAAAAGGCTAAAGTTATTTTGTGATTGTACGATATATATAGCAAGAAGAGAAACTTAGTTTAAGCGAATCTCTATTGCATGGATGCAGACGATTGAGCAAGGAAGCGACACACATAAAAATGGAAAAGCGATAAATAAGTCGCAATCAAGGAGGAAATAATATGATCGTACAACACAATATGTCCGCAATGAATACCAATAGGGAATTAGGAGTCAGCACAGGAAAGTTAGCAAAATCTACAGAGAAGTTAAGCTCCGGATATAGAATTAATCGTGCAGCAGATGATGCAGCCGGACTTGCAATTTCAGAAAAGATGAGGGGCCAGATCAGAGGTTTGAATCAGGCATCCACCAATGCAGAGGATGGTATCTCTCTTATTCAAACCGGTGAAGGTGCCCTTCAGGAATCCCAGAATATATTACAGAGAATGAGAGAGCTGTCCGTACAGGCAGCCAATGATACCAATACAGATGATGACAGAACACAGATACAGAACGAAATTACTCAGTTAACACAGGAAGTTGACCGAATTGCCAATACTTCTGAATTTAATACAAAGAAATTAATAAATGGAGACCAGGCAGGCTCTACTGTATTCAAAGCAGGAAAAGCAAAAATAGAAGGTACCTTCCAAAATGGTATGGTGGTAACGAAGGCATTGGCAACATCAGTGGCTCAGTTAGTAGGTACGGATGATGTAATTCGAATTACCATTAACAAGGATACAGTAAGTAACTCAATATCCAGCGGTGGATATTCGGTAGAATCCTTAAATGGAAAAGGTGCTGGAGTAAAAATTTCTACAGGAAGTGTTGTAATCAGTGGTGCAGCAAAAGGATCGAAAACAGCAACCGGTGTAACGGCGAATCTAACATTTTCGATTTCCGGATTTTCAAACTTAAAAGCAGGGGATGTAATTACGATTTCTCTTTCTAAGGTGACAACGCCTTCAGCAGCAGTAGCAGGAAAAGAGTCCTTACGTATCCAGGCAGGAGCCAATGCAGGACAGGAAGTATCCTTGGCAATTGGGGATATGAGAGCGTCGGCTTTAGGAATCGTGCAGACAGCAGGAACTGACTTGGCAGGAGGAACAGCACCTACAGGAAACGGAATGCCATTAGACGTTACCACACAGAGCAATGCATCTATGGCAACAGAAGCCTTTGATAAAGCCTTAGAGAAGGTATCCACAGAAAGAGCAAAATTAGGAGCTGTGCAGAATCGTTTGGAACATACGATTTCTAATCTGGATACTTCAGGAGAGAACTTACAGGCAGCAGAATCCCGTATTCGTGATGTAGATATGGCGGATGAAATGACCCAGTATTCTAAAGAAAATATTTTAATGCAGGCTGGACAGTCTATGCTGGCACAGGCAAATCAATCAACCCAAGGTGTATTATCCTTATTACAAGGGTGATAGAACACAAAGATAAATCATAAAAAACTGATAGGTCGTATCCTTGATTGATACGACCTATTTTTATAAAAAGCAAGGAGAATTTAAAATGTTAAATGATAAAACGATTTTAATCACCGGAGGAACGGGTTCTTTTGGTAAAAAATTTTTAAAAATGATTTTTGAAAGATATACACCCAAAAAAGTAATTATATATTCTCGAGATGAGTTTAAACAAAGCGTTATGAAAACAGAATTTCAGGACAAGGTTGATATGAGCCGGGTACGTTTTTTCATTGGAGATGTAAGGGATAAGGAACGTTTAAGAAGGGCTCTTAAGGGGGTGGATTATGTTATCCACGCTGCGGCAATGAAACAGGTACCCACTTGTGAGTATAATCCAATGGAGGCAGTAAAGACTAATATTTACGGCGCACAGAATGTAATAGATGCAGCATTAGACTGCGGAGTAAAAAAGGTGGTTGCACTTTCAACCGATAAGGCAGTAAATCCAATTAACTTATATGGTGGAACCAAATTGGTTTCCGACAAGCTGTTTATAGCAGCAAATGCGTATACCGGAGAAGAGGGAACCAGCTTTGCCGTGGTTCGCTATGGAAATGTAGCCGGAAGCCGTGGTTCGGTGATTCCTATTTTTGAGGATATTATACGGAAGGGTGGAAGCGAACTACCCATTACCGATGCCAGAATGACGCGTTTTTGGATTACCTTGAAACAAGGGGTGGAACTGGTTTTTAAAGCGTTAGAAGAATCCAAAGGCGGGGAAACCTATATTTCTAAAATACCTTCCTTTCATATAGGAGACTTAGCAAAAGCAATGCTGCCAAGTGGTACAATAAAAGAAATAGGAATCCGGGAAGGTGAAAAACTGGATGAAGTAATGGTGACGAAAGATGATTCCAGAATGACCTATGAATACGATAAACATTATATTGTTTATCCGAATTTTGAATGGATGGATTTAGAACATTCTTTATTGGCGGGAGGAAAATTAGTAGAAGAAGGATTTGAGTACAATTCCGGAACAAACAAGCAGTGGCTTACGATGGAAGGACTAAAAAACGAACTTGCCAATATCTAAAAATAATAGAAAAGTGAGAAGATAAAACAATGACAACCTATATTAAAGAAAATAAGAAAACATATGATGAGGCTTACGAGAATGGATGGGGAAATTCTTATCCGGATTCTATGTGGGTTTCTCTCTACCATAGTAAAATAAAAAAATTATTAAATCAAGAAAAAAAACCAATTCGGGTATTAGATTTTGGATGTAGTTTAGGTGCGAATACAAGGTTTTTTGCCGATTTAGGATTTGAGGTATACGGAATTGATATCTCAGAGGAGGCAATTAAGCGCTGCGTAGAAAAAAATAATTTTAAAAAAGATAATTTTATTGCTATTGACCTTATAAATGATAAAAAAGAGATAAAAGATGTGTTTGATGTTAAATTTGATATTGTTTTTGCGTCAGAAGTACTCTATTATTTTAATGAGATGGACTTAAATATAATATTAAAGCAGTTTAATGAGGCAATGACAGAAGATGGTATTTTTTGTGCCACCATGGTAACCTTTAAAAATGTCAAATATGAAAACTATAGGGATGCAGAGCGTGTAAATGGCTTAATAAAAATAGAAAGCAATAATACAATAGAAGAAGCCCTGAATGCTAATTTAATTAATGATTTTAATGATATGAAACGACTTTTCGACATTTTCGACTGTTATGGAACGTATCGTTGTATTTTGGAAATTGATGTAGAAAATGAAGATTTGTACTATGTTGGAAAAAAGAGGATGGTAGAAGTTGAACAATAGTATAATAAGTTATTTTGATAAGACGGTACAAAAATTTCCGAAACGAATTGCAATTATGGAGAATACAGATACCATAACCTTCGAGGAATTAAGAAAAAAAAGTTTACGGTATGCAGAGATAATTGGTAAAAAAAACGATTTTAGAACGAAGGATCCTATTGCCGTCTTTCTTCCAAAGAGTAGTGAAACCGTTATTTCTAACCTTGCAATAATGTATACCGGTAATGTTTTTATGAATCTTGATATATTAACGCCAATAGAGAGAATTATAGGAATTATACAAAAAATTAAGCCAAAATTACTTATTACAAACTTAGAATTGATGAAGAAATATGAATCAAATTTAAGAGAAACAAAGATTTTATGTATAGAAGAAATGAGAGAAGATTTTTCCGTTTTTGATGAGAAAAAAATATTAAATAGTATGACCCAGTTTATTGATACGGATCCATTTTGCATCATTAATACCTCAGGCTCAACGGGAATTCCTAAAGGTGTTGTTTTAAATCATAAAAGCTTTGTGGATTTTTTGAATTGGGCCGTGGAGACCTTTGATTTTGCTCAGGATACCATTATGGGAAGCCTATCCCCCTGCGTATTTGATATTTATGTATTTGAATTATGTATGATGAGCTATCAGGGACTTTGCATGGATTTATTGGATGCAAATCTGGCAATTTTTCCTATAAAATTAATAAATCAGTTAGTAAAAGATAGGGTGAATTTTTTGTTCTGGGTGCCCTCTATTATGGTAAATATAGCAAACCTAAATATACTGGAAGCCTGCCTTCCTGAAGAATTAAGAACGATTTGGTTTGCGGGAGAAGTATTTCCTACAAAGCAATTTAATTATTGGAAAAAGCATTTACCAAAAACGACGTTTGCTAACTTATATGGACCGATTGAAATTACGTTAGATTGTACGTATTTTATTGTTAACAGGGAATTTACGGACAAGGAAGCACTGCCCATTGGCTACCCTTGTAATAACACCGATATATTGATTTTAAATGAAAAAGATGAAATTTGTCAAGAGAAGGAGGTTGGGGAACTTTGTGTAAGAGGAACTTCTCTGGCCATGGGATATTATAATGATCTTGAAAAAACAAAAAGTGTATTTACTCAAAATCCATTAAATTCGGTATATCCGGAACTCATTTATCGAACCGGCGATATGGTCTATACAAATGAAAACCGTGAGATTATGATATGTGGGCGAAAAGATAACATTATAAAACATATGGGATATCGAATAGAGCTTGGAGAGATTGAACACGTTTTAATCAATCAATTGAAAATAGTTGAATATTGTTGTGCTGTATATGATCATATAAATAAAAAAATTGTCTTATATTACGAATCTTCAGAAAAAGTCAATACCATTATTTTCAGAAAAATGTTAGCTCAAAAATTACCAAAATATATGATTCCTACGGAATACAGAGCAATGGAGCTGCTGCCCCGTAACATAAATGGAAAAATAGACAGACAATTATTAAAAGAAATGTGTAATGAGGAAAAACAATGATGGATGGAAGCGTAAGCAAATACATTCTGGGAATTGATCATATAGGAATTGCGGTAAAAGACATAGAAGAAGCAGAATTAGAATATACAAAGTTAGGATTTGAGAAAGTAGAAAATGGTATAATAGAAGATGAAAAAAGAAAAGTTAAAGTGAGCTTTATAAAGAAAGATGGTATTACATTTGAACTTATTATGCCCTATAAAGAGGATGAAAAATCACCGGTAGACAAATTCCTGAAAACAAATACAGGATATTGTATGTACCATATCTGCTATACAGTAAGCGATATTTTTATGGCAATTGCGGATCTAAGAGAAAGTAAATATAGTTTACTGCAAGATCCAAGTGAAGCAACCGCTATGGGAGGACGTCTGGAAACTTATATGTTTCATAAAAAAACAGGACTTATTGAATTAATTCAATCAACTTAAAGGACGTATTGTGATGAAAAAGATAATCATTTTTGGAGCAAATTGCTATGGTGAAAAAGTTTTTTATTCTTTAGATGATAAAGAATATGATATACTATATTACGTGGATAATAATAAAGAAAAATGGGGAATGATTCAAAACCAAATAAAAATTATGAATCCCACTTGTCTTAGAGAAGTGGGATTTGACTATGTTATAATTGCTTATGGGGTTTATGAAGACGAAATAAGAAAACAATTAATAGAAGACCTGGATATTCTTCAGGAAAAAATCCTTACCTTTCAGCCGGAATATTTAGACATAAAATGGCAAGAGGATAGAATTTCAATGTTAAGAAAATGTATTGCCGTAATAAAAGAAAGAAATATAAGGGGAAATATGGCTGAAGTTGGTGTGTATCAGGGAGAGTTTGCCAAGTATTTAAACCGCTATTTACCGGATAGAAAATTATATTTGTTTGATACTTTTTCCGGCTATCCGGATCAAGAAGAAACGACGGGATATGGAGATCTGTGTAGTGACACTTCCACGCAATTGGTACTGGACAAAATGGAAAATAGAGAAAATTGCATATTATGTAAAGGATATTTTCCAAATACAGCCCAGAAACTGGAAGATACATTTTGCCTTGTAAGTTTAGATACCACATTTTATAAATCTATTTTAGATGGGCTGGAATATTTTTATGAAAGGTTGGAAAAGGGAGGCTATTTGTTTGTACACGATTACGGAAACAATGATTGGAAGGGCTGTAAAAGAGCCGTATTAGAATTTTGTGAAAAAAACGAAGTTTCCTTTGTTCCGATTTTAGACCGCTGCGGAAGTGTAATAATTACAAAATAAAAGAGGATAAAAAATGCAGGAATATTGTAACTATGAGAAAATAATGAAAAATATAGAAAGAATAAAGGAAGGAGATGTCCTTTATGTTGTATCGGACATTCTGGAATTAACAAAGATCTGTAAAAGAAATGGAGAAAAATTTGATAGAAACCGATTTATTGATACAATAATAGAAAAGGTGGGAATAACCGGAACGGTGCTGATACCAACCTTTAACTGGGATTTTTGTAAAGGAAAAACCTTTGATTATTTACATACACCTTCACAGACGGGAGCATTAGGCAATGCAGCCTTAGGCCGTAAAGATTTTAAAAGAACAAAACATCCTATATATTCCTTTGCCGTATGGGGAAAAGATAAGGAACTATTATGCAATATGGATAGCAAGAGTTCTTTTGGAAAGGAAACGGTATTTGACTATATGGTAAAAAAACATGGAAAATCCCTAGTTATTGGATTACCAACCATGGCAGGAATTGCAGTATTTCATCATGTAGAAGAGATGGTTGGAGTCCCCTTTCGATTTAACAAGGATTTTGCAGGAAATTATGTGGATGAAAATGGAAACGTAGAAGAAAAAACGTATTCCATGTATGTTAGGGATTTGGAAATAAATGCAAAGGAGGAGACGGCACCGTTAAATCATATATTAGAAGCCTTGAATGTTTCAAATACACAGATTATTAATGAAATTCCTTTTCGAACGGTATATTTACAGGAACTGTATTTGATTGAAGAAATGGATATTAAATATAATGATTGCAGAAATATGTATTGTTATAAGGGACAAACCCCACAAAAAGAATTAACTGAAAAATATGAGTGGAACTTAGGATAAAAGGAGAACCTATATGGATAAAATATTGGAAATATTAAAAGAAATAAGACCGGAGTGTGAATTTGATAAAAGTCAGAACTTCATTGAAGATTATTTATTGGATTCCTTTGATATCGTTCAATTAGTTTCTGAATTAGAAGAAGAATATGAAATTACAATAGAACCATCCCAGATATTACCGGAGAATTTCATTAGTTTAGAAAGGATAAAAAACTTAATTGAAAAATTAAAATAAAAAACGTAAAGGAAAGGAAGATGAAATGAAAGTAAAAGTACACAATACAGCATTAGATAAGTTCTATCTGAATTTAGATGCATGCATCAAAGAAAATATCTTCAAAGATAAAATGGTTGTAGTGTTTGGAAGCAGCCGCGTTGCAGGGACTATAATATCCTATTTGCTGGATAAAAATATTGAGGTGCATTGTATTGTGGATAATGATAAAAACAGACAAGGCACAACGATATTTAATTTAAAAGTGTATTCTCCTACACATTTTAAAGAAGAATTCAACACAAATGCTATCTTCCTTATTGCATCCTATTGGCAGGATGAAATGATAGAACAATTGGAAGATTTTGGATACCGCGAGGAAAATATAGTAAAGGTTCTGGATTTTAAAAAAGAATTAAATGACTATAGCTTTGCTGATCGCTCAAACTGTGTAGAAATGTCTATGGAGGAAATCAAGAGAGAGCAGTTGCAGGTATTGAAGTTTTTGGATAGGATATGTAAAGAAAATAATATTCGGTATTATTTAACATATGGCACTCTTTTGGGAGCCGTTCGTCATAGCGGATATATTCCCTGGGATGATGATATCGACATTTTGGTGGAAATTAAGGATTTAAAAAGACTCGTAGAAATATTAAAAGATAATGAAGATTATACCATGATTAGCTGCTTTAATACAGAAAATTATTTTGAAGAATTTGCCATGTTAACCAGTAATCATACGATTTCAGATATTAATAATTTTCCGGTGCAAATGAGTGCAGGCGTGTTTGTTGAATTGTTTCCTCTTTCCGGACTACCTTCCGGGGAAAAAGAATATGAAGACTATATAATACATATAAAAGAATTAGAGATGAAACGTTGTGGTAAATTGTATTCACCGGTGGAGTGTAAAAGGGCAAGTGATGAACTAATGGATTATATTGCAAGCTACGATTTTGACGAATGTGAATATGCAGGATTTTTATTAAGCCCGTATTATTTGAAAGATAGATTTAAAAAAGATGTTTTCGAATATGGAGAAAGATTACTTTTTGAAGGTAATTTTTTAAGTGTACCCAAAAATTATGATCAATATTTAAAGCAGATATATGGTGATTACATGAAATTACCTCCCATAGAAGAGCAGTATACACATCATTTTTATAAAGCGTATTGGGAAAATGAAATAAAATAAAATTAAATATACATGGAGGTATTATATTATGAAATTACAGGATCGGATTAATTTAAAAAAAGAAAAGAGAGACGAACTATATTGTTTAGAACCACAGTTTCCATATACGAATTTTTTAATTGAAACATCAAATGCCTGCAATCATGCATGTATATTTTGTGCACATCAGAAGATGAAGAGAAAAATTGGTAAAATTGATACAGAATTTCTTTATGATATTTTACAGCAAGCCTATGATTTAGGTACAAGAGAAGTAGGATTTTATGCAACGGGTGAACCATTTTTAGTTCCGGAACTGCCGGATTATATAAAGAAGGCAAAGGATATCGGTTATAAGTATGTATACTTAACTTCGAATGGTTCCTTGGCCACACCGGAGAGAATTCGTGCAGTCATTGATGCCGGTCTTGACAGCATTAAATTTTCTATTAATGCACCGGAACGAAAATTATATGAATTTATACATGGACGAGATGACTTTGATATCGTTATGGAACACTTAAAGTATTTAAATGAATATCGAGAAATTTCAGGAAAAAAATACAAAATTTTTGTTACCGGAATTTTGACTCGCTTTACAGAAAACATGAAAGATCTTTATTTTAATTTATTCGAAAATCTGGCAGATGAAATTGTATTTAAGAATGTGTATAACCAGGGCGGATATATGCCGGAGATCGATACTTTATTAAAATGCGAAAATGATGATGAAGTGTATCGCAGATGTAATCTTCCATTTGATGCAATTTCAATAACACATGAGGGCTATCTATCCATAGAAAATGCAGATTTCGAAAATATGCTGATAGTGGCAGACCTAAATAAGGTAAGCCTAAAAGCGGGCTGGTATGGAGAAAAAATAAAAGAAGTAAGGCAGATGTTTTTGGATAATAAATTAACAGGAACCATTTGCGATGGATGTGTCAATCATGAAAAAAGAATGGGAGAACCCTTATTACCGGAATTTGCAACCATAAATCCAGATATTTTTTCAGATAACTTAGTTAGAGAAAGACTGAAAAAGGCGGGGTACTTAGAATGAAGAAGGAACAGGAAGAGACAAAAAAAACCGTATATATGAGTTTTAGTACCGATATGCTCCATTATGGACATATGATGATGATACAAAAAGCGGCATCTCTTGGAAACCTTATTGTAGGGGTTCTTACGGATGAGGTAATTGCACAATATAAAAAAGCGC
Source organism: Acetivibrio sp. (assembly GCA_036658435.1). Taxonomy (GTDB): domain Bacteria; phylum Bacillota; class Clostridia; order Lachnospirales; family Lachnospiraceae; genus DIGJ01. The sequence continues at coordinate 22,043 of JAVXEO010000010.1, read as the reverse complement.
CTTTGATATCTTTTTCCAACCGATTTAAGATGTTTGAAAATCTGGATACCGTATCAAGGGTTATTAAGAAGGATGAATTAAGTTATCAAAATATTATTTTGCAATATCATCCGGATTATATTGTGCATGGCGATGACTGGCGCACCGGAATAAAGTCCGGTATTCGCAGGGAACTTTTGCAACTTTTAGAAACGCATGGAGGTGAACTGATTGAATTCCCCTATAATGCAGACGAAAGTATTAATATACTTGAAAAATCATTTGTATCAAGATATTCCATGCCGGAAGTTCGAAGGGGAATGCTAAGGAGATTACTGAAATTAAAACCATACATCAGAGTTATGGAAGCCCATGATGGTTTGACCGGACTCATTGTTGAACAGACACAGTATGAAGACGAAAATAGAATTGTGGAATTTGATGCAATGTGGGAATCCAGTTTGTGCGATTCTGCCTCTCGGGGCAAACCGGATATTGAGTTAATTGACTGGTCTGCCAGAATTGATCGAATTAATGAGATTATGGAAGTAACCACCAAGCCAATTATTGTGGATGGAGATACCGGAGGTCTGGCAGAACACCTTGTTTATAACGTACAAACCTTGGAACGCATAGGAGTATCGGCAATTATAATTGAAGATAAAATAGGTGCAAAGCGTAATTCCCTATTTGGAACGGATGTAGCGCAGACCCAGGATAAACCGGAACATTTTGCAAAAAAAATAGCTACGGCTAAAGCAGCACTTAAAACAAAGGAATTTATGATTATAGCCAGAATTGAAAGCTTAATTTTAAAAAAAGGAATTGAAGATGCGGTAGAAAGAGGATATTGTTATATTGAAGCAGGAGCCGATGGACTCATGATTCATTCTAAAGAGAAGAATCCGGATGAAATTTATAAATTTTGTGAAATCATTCGAAAAAAATATCCGGATATTCCCATTGTTGCAGTGCCAACAACATATAATAATATTCCGGAAGAACAACTGGCAAACCATGGAATTAATATTATAATACACGCAAACCACTTACTTCGAAGTGCATTTCCGGCAATGCAGAAAACGGCAATGAAAATTCTGGAAAATGGCTGTTCTGGTGGAGATACGGATAATCTGTGTATGCCAATTAAGGAAGTAATTCGTTTTATTCCGGTAGATGGAGAGGAATAGGAAGATGAAAAGAGAAAAAAATTTAGTTTATGTACCAATGGCAGTGGATATTGTACATCCGGGGCATATTAATATAATAAAAAAAGCAGCAGAACTGGGCGAGGTTATGGTGGGACTATTTACGGATGAAGCAATTGCTTCTTATAAAAATCCACCTTACATGGACTATGAAACGAGAAAAATTGTAATAGAAAATATTAAAGGAGTAAGCCGTGTAGTTCCCCAGAAAACCAGGGACTATGAGCCAAACCTCAGAGAATTCAAACCCAATTACATGGTTCATGGAACGGACTGGAGACAGGGACCGTTGGCCGATGTAAGGCAGAAGGCAGTGGATACCATGAAGGAATGGGGCGGTGAAGTAGTAGAGCCGGAATATACAGAGGGAATCTCTTCTTCTGAAATAAAGAAAAAGATTAAGGAAAGTGGTAGATAGTATGGATGTAAAATCATTTTTGGATCACTTAGATGTGGACTTTTATACGGGTATTCCGGATTCACAGCTAAAGCCACTGTGTAATTATCTATATGCAACCTATGGAATTTCCCATAAGCACATTATAGGAGCCAATGAAGGAAACTGCACAGCAATGGCAGCGGGCTATTATTTAGCTACGGGGAAGATACCCCTTGTATATATGCAAAATAGTGGGATTGGAAATGTAGTGAATCCGGTATGCTCCTTATTAAATGATAAGGTATATGCCGTCCCCTGTATTTTTGTGGTTGGATGGAGAGGAGAGCCCGGCATAAAGGACGAGCCTCAGCATGTTTTTCAGGGAGAGGTTACGCTAAAACTATTACAGGATTTAGATATCAAAACATTTGTAATAGACAAGAGTACAACCACAGATGAAATAAAGTCCATTATGTATGTGTTTAGAGAAGAGCTGGATCTTGGAAAATCCGTGGCTTTTGTTGTTAGAAAAGGCGGACTTACCTATAAAGAAACTGTGGTTTACAAAAATGAGTATCCTATGATTCGAGAAGACGTTATAAGACAGATTGTAAAAATAGCAGGAAGAGATATTCTTGTTTCTACAACAGGAAAAGCGAGCCGTGAACTTTTTGAAATTAGGGAGCAAAACCAAGAGGAACATAATCATGATTTTTTGACTGTGGGCTCCATGGGGCACACAAGCTCCATTGCCTTGGGGATTGCTATGGAAAAAAAGAATCAAAGAGTCTGGTGCATAGATGGGGACGGGAGTACGTTAATGCACCTGGGAGCCATGGCGGTAATTGGAAGCAGAAAGCCCGGTAATTTGGTGCATATTGTTATTAATAATGGTGCCCATGAAACCGTTGGAGGACAACCTACGGTCATGGATCAGGTAAATCTTGTGGAAATAGCAAAGGCCTGTGGATATGAAAAAGTCATCTGTGTGTATGATTTTAGCCAGCTTGACTTACAATTACAAGAGGCAAAGAATGAGGAAAAACTCACATTAATAGAAATAAAGTGTGGAATTGGTGCAAGAGAAAATCTGGGAAGACCAACGGTAACAGCAAAAGAAAATAAAGAAAAATTTATGAAATACTTAAAGTCGGTAAAGTAAAATAAAACATTATAGAAATCGTTAGGAGAAAAATAAATGGCAGGAAAAGAAATGTACGAAATTGTAAAACAATTATTTCCTATTTGCCGAAGCATTACAGGAGACGGAGTAAGGGAGACACTAAGCGTTCTGAAAAACTGCTGTAATGAAATTAAAGTGTGTGAAGTGCCTTCCGGAACAAAAGTATTTGATTGGACCGTACCAAAAGAGTGGAACATAAGAGATGCTTACATCGAGGATGAAGAAGGAAAAAGAATTTTGGACTTCAAGAGAAATAATCTTCATGTTATGGGATATTCCCTTCCCATGGACTGTGTCATGTCTTTGGAGGAATTGAAACCATTTATATATACAGAGGAAGGACAACCGGATGTGATTCCTTATGTAACCTCTTATTACAAAGAACGAGTTGGATTCTGTATGAGTGAAAATCAAAAGCAGGGACTGAAGGAAGGAAATTATCATGTGGTGATGGATACCAGTTTAAAAGATGGCTATTTGACCTATGGAGAACTTCTGGTTCCAAGTACAGAAAAAACAGAGAAAGAAATATTATTTTCTGCATACATATGTCATCCATCTATGGCAAACAATGAGTTGTCAGGACCGGCGGTTTCTATTTATCTGGCAAAATGGTTATTTGAACAGAAAAATAGAAACTATAATTACCGCTTTTTATTTATACCGGAAACAATAGGCTCGATTACCTACATCAGCCAGCATATCGATACCATGAAAAAAAATATTATAGCAGGTTTTAGTTTGTCCTGTGTAGGAGATAATCGTACCTTTTCTTATATTGAATCAAGATATGGGGATACATTGGCAGACCGGGTATTAAAAAATGTGCTTCATTTTTATTATCCAAACTTTAAGGAGTATTCTTTTTTAGAAAGAGGCTCTGATGAAAGGCAGTATTGTGCACCGGGAGTGGATCTGCCTGTGGTTGCTTTTTGCCGTTCCAAGTATGGAGAATACCCAGAATACCATACCTCTGCAGACGACTTAAACTTGATTTCGCCAGAAGGATTACAAGGCTCTTTTGAGGTGTTAAAACAATGTATCATGGCATTGGAATATAATAGATACTATAAAATAAATTGTTTATGTGAGCCACAATTAGGAAAAAGAGGCTTATATCCAACGATAAGTAAAAAAGGAAAATATGATGAGGTATACAAACTAACGAACATAATAGCCTATGCAGATGGGAAAAATGATTTGATTGATATTAGCAATCGAATAGAAATTCCCATTTGTGAGATGATAGAAAACTTAAATAAATTATTAGATGCACAGCTTTTTAGTTTTGAAAAATAGTAGGTCAGGGGTAAATTATATTAGATTGAGGAATATGAGAAGGAAAATATAAGGAGTGTGATTCACCATGTGTAAGTCCGTTGCTGTTATTACAGCTCGAGGGGGAAGTAAAAGAATTCCGAGAAAAAACATTCGGGAATTTTGCGGAAAACCCATTTTGGCATATTCGATTGAAGGGGCGTTAGAATCTAAACTATTTGATGAAGTTATGGTTTCTACGGAAGATAAAGAAATTGCTGCAATCGCTAAGGCATATGGAGCAAAGGTACCATTTATGCGGAGTATAGAAAAGGCAGATGACCATACAACAACAGCAGAGGTTTTGGTGGAGGTACTGGACTCTTATGCAAAGATGGGAATTTACTTTGAAAAAATGTGCTGCATTTATCCGACGGCGCCTTTTATTACCATAGATAAGTTAAATAAAGGAATGCAATTATTAGAAAATTATGATGGGGCAATACCGGTTGTAAAGTTTAGCTTTCCACCCCAGAGGGGTGTTGTAGTAGAAAATGAAAAAATACAGGTGAAATGGCCGGAATATGCCAACACCCGCTCTCAGGATCTGGAAGTATTTTATCACGATTGCGGTCAATTTTATTGTGCAAATATAAAAAGCTTTTTGAGAGAAAAAACATTATTTATGAAAAATACGGCACCAATCATAGTGCCGGAGATGGAAGTACAGGATATTGACTGTATGGAAGACTGGGAAATTGCGGAATTAAAGTATATAAAAATGCTTCAAAATGAAATATTTTTACGAAAAGCAGATAAAAGGGATGTTTTCCTTTTCTATAAATGGGCGAATGAAGAAGAGTGCCGACAGAATTCCTTTCACTCAGAGAAAATAACATATGAAGTCCATGCAAAATGGTTTGAAAAAAGAATAGAAGATAAACATACACAGATGTATGTTTTATGCTATAAAAATCCGGGAATAATAGATATTGGCCAAGTTCGCATTGAGGTGCAGAACTGTGTGGCGGCTATAAGCTATAGCATTGATAAAAATTACAGAAAAAAAGGCTACGGAAGACAAATACTGCAGTTAATGGAAGCAGAGGTAAAAAAAATGAAAGCCGTGGACTGCATCGTTGGAAAAGTTAAAAAAGAAAATATTCCTTCCCAGATTATCTTTGAAAAATTAGACTACGTTAAAAGTGAAGAAGATGGATATTTGAAATACAGCAAAAATTTAGGTGTATGAAAAAAGATAGTAGACCTTAGTACATGTTGTAAACTCACCATAATCATGATAAAATATAAGAGCACCGGTATTCATCGGTACTCTTGTATTTTTATGTAATAGGAAAGTGGTCACTGAAGACCGTGCTTTGGCGCGAGAGTCTACTTTGCAGACTCTTTATCCTTAAAGACAGAAACAGGAATGTGGAAAGGAAGCATATAAGTTATATGAAAATTGATGAAAGTATTTCTTTTTTAGATGAGGCCAAGAGAGCATTTCTGCAAGAGGGAATAAAGTATCTTATGGAAACTCTTCAACGACCGGAATATATTATATTATTTGGAAGCTATGCAAGAGGAGAAGAAAAAGCGGGAAGTGACATGGACCTTTTGGTGATTACTAAAAGGGAAGTGGACCGTATTCTGAAAGGAAAGCTTTGCAGCCGGTTTGAGGAAAAAAATATGGATCTGGTATTTTACACACGGGATACATTTCAGACATCTCAATGCCTTTTGGTTCAACAGGTAAAACAGGAGGGGATTGTTCTATGGAAAAAAAATTAAATTCCTATTTGGGAATGGCTTATAGTGACTATCTTTATGCACAGGCGGGAATGGAAGTAGGCAGAAAGTTTGGTGATTATAACGGCGTTGCGTCCATGTGCTCACAGTCTGCGGAAAAGTACTTAAAAGCAGTGTTAGAACAGTGTATAATAGAAGAGGATATAATTTCTTTTCTACATTCCCATAATTTACGCGCAATTTTAAATCGAATCAAAGAAAAATATAAGGACTTTGATGTTTCTTCAAAGGATATGAACTGGTTGGGAGATTTTTATTTTGATGCAAGATATCCGGGTGACAATTTTGTTGCAGTAAGCGAAAGCGATGCGCTGGAATGCTTACGGATTGTAGAAGAGTTGGAAAAAAAGGTAGAAGAATTGTTAATAGAGGAAGAAAAGCAGCGTGAAATAAAAAAAGAGAAAATAAATGGACTGCAATCTTTTTTCATAGGAAAGGATGGATGAGGGATGAAGGATACAAAAAAACAAAATTGGATGCGGCTTGTGATGCTGGTAGTGATACTGTCTTTATTTAGCGGAAATGGGCTGGCACCACAAATACAGGCAAAAACAAAGGCAAAAGCGATCAAATTAAATAAAACAGCGGTTGTATTAGCAGAGGGGGAATCTTTTTTACTAAAAGTTAAAGTTTCACCCAGTAAGGCAAAGGTGACAAAGTTAAAGTTTAAAAGTACCGATACAAAGGTTGCCCGGGTATCCTCACGAGGAAGGGTAGTAGCCGCCGCACCGGGGATCGCCACAATCAAGGTCAGTGCATCAGGTGTGAAGAGTAAAAGCTGTAAAGTCATTGTATCCAATAATGAGGTGGAGGAAAAACCGGAAGAAGGTAAACCGGAAGAAAATAAACCGGAAGAAAATAAACCAGAAAAAAATGATCCCAATGAGATTTTTCCCAATAGAGTCGAGATAAAATACCAGACCAATACCATGACGGTAAATTCCATACAGCAGTTGGGTGTAACGGTATATCCGGATACGGCAGCAAATAAAAAGGTTACTTATGCAAGCAGTGATCCAACGGTGGCTTACGTGACACAGGAAGGATATGTTACTGCCTTAAAAGTAGGCTTGACGCTGATTACAGCAACCACAGACAACAAGATACAGGAAACACTGGTACTAATGGTAAAAGACCTGCCAACATTAAAAACACAAGGATTTGAAATAAAACTGGGAGAAAACAAAACATCGGTGGTGCAAAAGATGGGAGTTCCCCAAAGAATTGATAATAGCTTTTACGGTAAGGAAGCCTACATTTATAATGGAAACTATTCAAAATTTACCATGATTTATATGGAAAATGATGCCGTCGTTGGATTCTATTCAGAGGCAACGGATTTTGAATGCCAAGGCATAAAATATGGTGGAATAACCGCAGCAGCAGAAGACCGTAATGACACGTACTACTTAAAATATTATGTAGACTATGCCGGATCAGGAAAGATAACCGGGGTGAAAGTTTACAGTAAAAAAGCAACGTTGGATACGTCTATTATACCTACGGCTGCCATGGAGATGCAGGTATTTGATCTTACCAATTCCTTCCGTGCACGCCAGGGAATTGCGGCTCTGAAATGGTCAGGACTTGCGTATCAGGCAGCAAAAATGCATAGTACGGATATGGGAATTAATAATTATTTCAGTAGCACCGACTTGCATGGACAGACAGAAAAGGATCGAATGAAGAAGTATGTAACACTTTATCAAAGGGCAGAGGAGAATATTATAGCCGGTTATGGAGAATCTACGGATACGGCATTTGGTCTTAGCCAGTCGGCACTTCATAGGAAGAATATGATAGATGCAGGATTTACTCATCTTGGAGTGGGCGGGTATATTGGAGGTAGCTTAGGAAGCTACTATACACAAGACTTTTATACAGAATAAGGAGTGCTAAAAAAGAAAATGGAAAGACAATACGATAAAAAATTATTGATTCGACGGGCTTTTTTAGTTCTCTTAGATATACTTTTGATTAACTTTGCATCTTTTTGTGCAATTGCAATACGTTTTGATTTTCGAATTTCAAAGATTGAATTAAAATATGCAGAAGTAATTGCAGAATTTTCACCAATTTATACCATAATGACTTTGATTGTTTTTTTTGCATTCCGCTTATATCACAGCTTGTGGAAGTATGCAAGCATTGAAGAAATGACCAATGTAATCTATGCGTGTACCGTTTCTATCGCTTTGGAGTTTGTTGGAATGCATGTAATGAAACTGCATGTGCCGAGAAGTTATATTCCCTTAAGTCTTATGTTTTTAATTGCATTTATTGCAGGTTCTCGTTTTTGCTATCGAACGCTGCGTATGTTCAACCAGCAATACCGTACGGATACTAAGAAACATATTATGATTATTGGTGCCGGAGAAGCAGCAAGTGGAATTATAAAAGAAATTGAGAATAGCCAGTATTTGGATGGCAAAGTGGTATGTGCCATTGACGATGACCGGAATAAGGAGAATCGTTATATTCAAGGTGTTAAGATTGTTGGAAATCGTTATAGCATTGTGGAAAATGTAGAAAAGTATAAAATTACAGATATTATTATTGCAATGCCGAAAGTTTCCAGAAAAGAACAGAAAAAAGTAGTGGACATTTGTAAGGCTACCAATTGTACTTTAAAGATTATTCCGGGTATGTATCAGCTAATTAATGAAGAAGTGAAAGTCAGCCAGTTGAGAAATGTAGAAATTGAAGACTTGCTTGGAAGAGATGCCGTTGAATTTAATGGAGGTAATATTGATAACTATATAAAAAACCGGGTAGTAATGGTTACCGGTGGTGGAGGCTCTATTGGAAGTGAATTGTGCCGCCAGCTGGTGAAGTGTAAACCCAAGCAGCTGATTATTGTAGATATTTATGAAAACAATGCCTATGATATTCAGCAGGAACTTTTGAGGAAGTACCCATCCTTGAATTTGGTGGTTTTGATTGCATCGGTTCGAAACACAAATCGTATGAATTATATATTTGAAACCTACAGACCACATGTAGTATACCACGCAGCGGCACATAAACATGTACCATTAATGGAAATCAGTCCCAATGAAGCTATAAAAAATAATGTATTTGGAACACTGAAAATGGTGAGAGCCGCAGATCATTACGGAGTACAGCGTTTTGTACAGATCTCTACGGATAAAGCAGTAAATCCTACGAATATTATGGGAGCTTCCAAGCGAATGTGCGAAATGATTATCCAGACGTATAATAACCGTTCCAAAACAGAATTTGTTGCCGTACGATTTGGAAATGTTTTAGGCAGCAATGGAAGTGTGATTCCTTTATTTAAAAAGCAGATTGCGGCCGGAGGTCCGGTTACCGTCACCCATCCAGATATTATTCGCTACTTTATGACCATACCAGAAGCGGTTTCTTTGGTATTACAAGCGGGAGCTTTTGCAAAAGGTGGAGAGATTTTTGTATTGGACATGGGAGAACCAGTTAAGATTGACGACTTGGCACGTAATTTAATTCGTCTGTCCGGTTATGTTCCGGATCGGGATATTGAAGTTTCCTATGTTGGACTTCGTCCGGGAGAAAAATTATTTGAAGAGCTATTAATGGATGAAGAAGGAATGCAGGAAACGGGGAACAAATTAATTCACATCGGTAAGCCAATTGCCTTTGATGAAGAAGAATTTTTAAAATCCTTAGAAACACTGGAAAGAGCCGTTTATGAAGAAACCATGGATATTAAGCAGCTTGTGGCTAAGATTGTCCCAACCTATGTAATAAAAAAAGAAAAATAAAAATCCATTCATTCAGGAT
>JAVXEO010000010.1:0-12345 GCA_036658435.1 Acetivibrio sp. | reverse complement strand
TTTTTGCTCTTTCTACATGAATAGACTTTCCTTTAATGGAGGCTTTTTTCATGGCTTCGATAACATCATCGGCATACTCTTTTGGTACATCCACAAAAGTGTAAGAATCATACATATCAATAGAACCTACCAGATTTCCCGGAATACCACTTTCTCCGGCAACCGCACCAAGAATATCACCTGGACGAATATGCTGTTTTTTTCCAACATTGATAAACAATCTTGCCATACCATGTTTTGTGTTTGAGGCACGTTCATCACGATTATGGGAAGGTGATTCCTGAACGGTTTCAATTTCACGTTCGTTGCCCATTGACATTTTGAGGAAGGCAGCCGCTACGTCAAGAGCGGTATATTCTTCTTCATTGATACGTGCTTCAATTAAATCTATCATTTTTGATAAATCAACGGATTCTATAATTTCTTCTACTTGATCTAGGGTTTTGACAGCAATCAAATCGGTTACATCATGTAAAGAAGGAATCGGCTGGTTTATGATTTTTGCTTTGCAATGCTTTTGAATATCTTTTAATTTGTAAACTTCACGACCAAATACAAAAGTAAAAGCACGTCCGGCACGGCCGGCACGACCGGTACGGCCAACACGATGGACATAATATTCATCGTCTTGTGGAAGATCATAGTTAAATACAGCTTCTACATCATCCACATCAATACCTCTGGCAGCAACGTCTGTTGCAATCAGGATATCTGTTTTTCCATCACGGAATTTTTTCATAACACGGTCACGCTGCTGCTGCTTCATATCACCATGAAGACCATCTGCAAAATAACCACGACCTTGTAATATTGTGACAAGCTCATCTACGCCTCTTTTGGTGTTACAAAAAATAAGGGAAAGCTTTGGAGAGTAGATATCCAATAAACGGCAGAGAACTTCACTACGGTTTTTGCTCCGGACTTCGTAGTAATACTGCTCTGTTGTGGGAACGGTAAGCTCTTTTTTAACAACGCGGATAGTCTGTGAATTTTTTTGATAGTTCTTTGCAATTTCACGAATGGAGTCCGGCATGGTAGCGGAGAAAAGAACGGTTTGACGTTCTGTTGGCATATCCGCAAGAATCGTTTCGATATCTTCCCGAAATCCCATATTAAGCATTTCATCGGCTTCATCCAAGACAATCATCTGTACGTGATCAAATTTGATTGTTTTACGACGCATATGATCCATAACACGTCCGGGAGTCCCAATCATAACCTGCACACCGGACTTTAAAGAACGAATCTGTGTACTGATATCCTGACCTCCATAAATAGGTATTACTTTAACTCCGTGCATAAATTTAGCAAGATTTCTAATTTCTTCTGCTACCTGAATGGCTAACTCTCTGGTAGGACAAAGCACCACCGATTGAAGATGACGATCTTTTGCATCCACTTTTTGCAGAAGTGGAATACCAAAAGCAGCGGTCTTGCCGGTTCCGGTTTGTGCCTGTCCGATAATATCTGCACCCTCCATAATGGCAGGGATTGCTTGTGCCTGAATTGGGGAGGCTTCTTCAAAGCCCATATCTTCAACTGCGCGTAAAATACGTGCATCTAAATTAAGTTCTGTAAAACAAAGATTTTCCATATAATTCCTTTCTAGTATTTCCGATTCATATAAATATACAACTTGTCAAGTATGCCATATAACCTTAGTCTTGTCAAGATGAAACGAAAATAGAACTATTCATTTTAATGAAAATGAAGTATGATAGGAGAAAAGCAGCGAAAACAACAGTAAATAAGGAAGAGAGAAGAAAGATATAAAATGAATAATATGCAGATTGATAAAATAATACTATGGGTAGGATCCAAAGTAGGTAAAAAGGCACCTTCTTATCTTCCGGACGAGAATGAAATATTTGAATATATGGCAGAAAATCTCTTTGGAAAAAAAGGACTTCAAAAGATCAAGGACAAAGTTCAGGAATTTAATGAATGCATTCACCAGATTGATTGCAATGTAGAAGAGGTAATTTACCCCAAAAATGTAATTGGCCAGTGGAGTAAAATACAAATTGTAGAAGTGAATGCCGGATTGGGTATTTTACAAGAAGCACCCTTTAATATAAATCATATTTATCTTGCGATGCTTTTAGCAGAAGGTGTGAATATCATTACCACCAATATTGATTTGTGTATTGAAAAGGCATATAGTGCCTGGATGAAAGAAAAGGATTGCATGAAATTATCCCAATGTGAAAATGGAGTGTACTTATATAAAGGAAGCAACAAAAAGGCAGGAACCATCTATCACATTCATGGAACGGCAGAATACGCACAGGATATAGGAGAACATCTGGATATTAACGGGGAATATTTTAGTGGAGACTTTCGGGAAGCTATGCTGGAATATATGAAACAAGAGTATGAGATATATTACTTAGGATATGACGGAAGTGACATCTATGATGTAAACGTATTTTTAGATTTATTGAAACAACAAATTGGAAATATTTCCTGTAAGGCTAAAATGATTAGTACGAAATATAGAAGGGAACAGCCGTATACCGTTAAAAAAATGTTGAAATATTTTTCTTCCAGTGAAATAATTCGACAGGATATCACAGAATTTTTAAATGATTTTTGTGCAAAACGAACCCAGAGACTGCCTGGGGAATTACAGGAAAAAGGAAAAGAACTGTTGTATTTACAAGGGGAGGAAGCTTTTGACTGGAAACAATATATGAAAAAGAAACTTTATAAAGTAAAAAGATACAAGGATATATTGATGCTTTATGTGAATCAGACATTAGGAGTATCCGTAGAAAGCATGGACCCCCAAATTTATGAAAAATTGGATGAAATGCCTGTAAAAATAAAGAATTTATATGCGTCTTTAATGTTTCGCTACCGTTATGATCTGGTGCCATCCTATGGATATTGGGAAAGCCAGGATGATCCGGTATACAGAGAACTACAGTTTATATGTGATAATTTATACAACTGTCAAAATAAGAAAATCATACAGCTTATGGAATCCGTAGAAAAAATAAAAAAGGAATATCTAAGTGCGTTGCGTCGAAAAACTACAACCTTAGATCTGGAAAAGGAGGCAAAAAAACTTAGAAGGGATATTAATAAACTTCTTCCAAAAGAAAAGCCAAAGCAGATACCAAAGAATAATTATAAAGACAATGCAGACCTATATCGCTTGCGGGCAGCCATTCAAGCCATCTGTTTGTCAAATATAAAAGACATAGAAAAAGTTAAAATGGATTTATATAGAGCGTATATCTATAATAATGAAAGTGCAAACAGGCCAGGGGTATTAAACCTATTGGATTTTCAAAGCTTTTGCTACCTGACTTTTTACTATAAGTTTGGAAAGAAAAGCTATTATGACAAAGCGCAGAAATATAAAACCATTTTAAAAAAATACAAACAGAAAAATTCATTAGGAACAGAGGGATTTTTCTATCACTAAATTGCGTCCGGCTTGGGCAAGGTTTATGTAATCTTCATAAGAGGTGGTGGAAAGCACCATTTCTACATCACACTTATAACATTGTGTTTTGAATTTTGATACATAACGTACCGCCTTACATAGGGGACAAATATAAACTTTTAACATAAGTAACACTCCTCTCAACAGACTACATTATATCTTTTTGAGGAGGCATATGCAAGGAAAGAAAGTCGGAATTATTCGACAGAATCTAACAAATTTCCTTCTTTATGGAAGAAAAAATGGAAGGAGGTTCCTTCTCCGGGTTGACTGTCCACGGTGATTTCGCCCTCATGTTTTAAAACAATTTGTTTTGCAATAACAAGACCAAGGCCGGAGCCGGTGGCATTTTGACGCAATTTGGATTTGTAAAATTTATCAAATATGTTAGGAAGTTCTTCCGGTGCAATTCCTACGCCTTCGTCCCGTATAATGACTTCTAAAGGATTGGTATCACATAACTTCAAATAAATGGTTGAGTTTTCTCCTGAAAACTTAATGGCATTATCAATGATTATAATAAACAGCTGCCGCAAACGATCATAATCTCCGGACATCATGACGGAATCGGAATCTTTTTGAAAAGAGAAGGTAATCCCTTTCTTTCCGGCAATAACGGAAGTGCTTCTTAAAATATCCTCAAAGATTTGGACCAGATTAACCGGCTCTTTACTTACTGCAAAATCCGGATTCTGCATTTTGGATAAAGTAAGCAGGTCACCAACCAGACGCTCCATACTTTTGCATTCATTAAGTATGCGGCCATAGTACTGTTTGGTCTTTTCCGGATTGGTAACAATCCCATCATTCAAAGTCTCCGTGTAGCCTCGGATAACCGTAATGGGGGTGCGCAGCTCATGGGAAACATTGGCAAAGAAGTCCATGCGCATTTCTTCATTTTCTGCAAGACGATCCGATAAAATATCAATGGTGTTGGAAAGCTCCCCTAATTCATCTTTTCGGTGAATTCCGGTTTTTTCCTGATATCTGCCCTCGGCAAGTCTTAGAGCAGTGGAGCGAATGGTAAGAATAGGATGTGAAATCTGTCTTGCAAATAAATAAGCAAGAATGAAGGCAATCAGGAAAGAAACCACGGCACTGACTAAAATCAAATTTTGACTGCTTTGTATAATTTCATTTTGGCGTTCCACAAAGGTATTTAACAAGACAGCGCCAATGACGTTTCCGCCCCGGTCACGGATGGGGGTAGCAAGACGCATCATAGTTTTGCCATACATGGCATCATAGCTGCTGATAACCTGTACTTTATTATGAAAAGCGCTGTTTAAAACCTTAGTCATATCCTTGGTAAGGGTAACATTATCCAGTACCACGTTGGAGAAGGCGCTGTTCATGGGATTATCCGGATTGGGCACAATCCAGATATCGGTATTTTCGATTAATAAAATTTCCTGCCAGGACAAGATATACGAACTATAGTTTGCGGAATCGTTGTTATTAACATAGGTAGCGATGTTGTTTGCTAATTGCTCTCCCTGGTTTTTTAACTGCTGCTCATAGGATTCCATGATATTATTGGTATATAGATTTACAAAAATGATACCAATGAGTATGGCAAAAACTGCTAGAATAATAGCAAAATATAAATAAATCCGAAAGAACAAACTATGCTTTATTTTTTTAAAAGGCTGTCTCATTATTTTATTTACCCTCGATTTCGAATTTATATCCCACACCCCAAATAGTCTTAATTGCCCATTCTGGATGGGAAAGCTTATCTAACTTGGCGCGAAGACGCTTAATATGAGAATCCACAGTACGGCTATCTCCAAAATAATCAAACCCCCAAAGACTATCTAAGAGATTATCCCGTGTAAAAACTTTATTTGGATTATTGGCAAGTGTCCACATGGTTTCAATTTCTTTTTTTGTAAGAGTCACTCGGACTCCACCAATAGACAGGGCATATTCATCCAAATTGATAAACAAATTACTTATGGATAGGGTATTTGTAGGAGAGGCCTCCTCTAAAGGGGTCATTCGTCGAAGAATGGCACGAACCCGAGCCATAACTTCGCTGGGACTAAATGGTTTTACGATATAGTCATCGGCACCAATGTCAAGGCCCATAATTCTTTCGAAATCTTCCCCTCGTGCGGTGATGAGAATAATTGGAACATTAGATTCACTGCGGATTTTACGGCAAACTTCGTAACCGTCTTCTTTGGGCATCATGACATCCAATAATACAACGCAAGGACTGTACTGTTTAAAAAGGCGGAAGGCGGCTTCTCCGTCGGCTGCCACAATAGGTGAAAGCCCTTCTTTTTCGGCATAAGAAGATAGAATGTCGGTAATATCATTATTATCATCTGCAATTAGTATGTGCTGCATAAATACCTCCAATTTTATTTTGTGAAAGATATCTACATTATACTATAGAAAGCTTCCTAAATGTTTGACAATTTTATGACATTTTCTTAATAATTTTTTTAGTATCTTCACTTATTCTTGATTTTATTGCAATAAATAAGATAAATAAGTTAAAAAACTGGATTCTGCCATTTTTCTGACAAATAATAGTAATAATATCATCTTATAATAAAAAATACCAAATGTGATGCAATCATACCCAAGTTTGGAGGGATGAAACATGAAGAATGTATCTTTTATTATCAAAAGAGTCGTTATGTTTACTTGTGCACTAGCCTTGGCTAGCTTATTGCCGCTACATAACAATGTCCTTTCCAATAACGCTGTAGCTGCACAGGCAAGCGAAGTAAAGGGTGATAAGCCGTTGGATGCGCGGTTAACATACACGACGATGAAACTTGTTGTGAACAATTCATGTGCGCTTAGTGTGAGAAACTTAGATCGGGATGCGGGAGAGGTAGTTACCTTTAAGTCCTCCGATACCGATGTTGTTTCTGCAAAGAAGGACTCGGATTCAAAAGCAACCATAGAAGCCCTGAAAGTTGGAGAAGCAACGATTACGGTTACCATAAGGGATGCAAAAAAGAAGACGATTAAGAATTTGGAGTGCAATGTAGTTGTAGGCCCCCCTGCCATCAGTGTTAAGTTTTCGGAAGCAGAGACAAAAGTTAAACTCTCCGATGAATCTTCTACAACACTGAAAGCGGTTTTAAAACCGGGCAGTACGGAAGAAAAGCCTAAAATCACAGTAAGTAAAGATGGTGTAGTGCTTGTTTCAGATGAAGCAAGTGTAACAAAAAGCGTTGCAACCATAACGGTAAAGGCAGTGGAGATAGGTAAGGTCACACTGACCATAACCATTGACTGCGGCGTATCGGATACTTGTACCATACAAGTAGTAGAATAAAAGTTCCATGTGGGGTTACTACCCATGGAACTTTTGTTTTACATTTTTTATGTAATAGGAAAGTGTTCCTATTACATAAAAACGCTCCGCTGTGGGTGCAATTTTCCGGTTGACAAATAAAACCCAGATGATATAATTATAAAATATAGATAAATACGTAGAAGAGACCAGTAGAATGTGAAAGGCAGCAGAGAGAGATACCCGGGAACCGGTGCTGAAAGTATCTTTGCAGGAAGCATTTGAAGACTAACTCTGAGTGACCCCAATCCGGTCCGGTGATTCCGTTATCATCATAAAGTGGTTCTGGTAAGACGTGATTTTACGCACAGAACAACAAGGGTGGAACCGCGAGCATATAAGGACTCGTCCCTTCTGAGCGATTGTAATGAGCTTAGAAGGGACGGGTATTTTTTTTATGTAATAGGAAAGTACTCCTATTACATAAAAAACGCTCCGCTGTGGGTGCGCACGCTGCGCTAAGGAATATAAAATTAAAGATATAAATAAAAGGAGATAGCAAACATGAAGATTATATTAAAAGATGGATCCAGTAAAGAGTATGCAGATGCAAGGAGCGTATTTGACATTGCATCTGATATTAGCGAGGGCCTGGCAAGAATGGCCTGTGCCGGTGAAGTAGATGGCAAGGTAGTAGATTTAAGACATGTCATAGAAAAGGATTGTGAACTTAATATTTTAACAGCAAATGATGAAAAAGGATTAGCTGCACTTCGCCATACCACGTCCCATGTATTGGCAGAAGCGGTGAAAAGAACCTTTCCTAATGCAAAACTGGCAATTGGACCAAGTATTGATAATGGATTTTATTATGACTTCGAACATGAACCATTTACAAGAGAAGATTTGGATAACTTAGAAGCTGAGATGAAAAAAATTATTAAAGAAGGTGCAAAACTGGAGAAATTTACCCTCCCAAGAGAAGAAGCTATTCTCTTTATGGAAGAAAAAGAGGAACCGTATAAAGTAGAATTGATACGGGATCTTCCGGAAGGAGAGGTTATTTCTTTCTATCGACAGGGAGAATTTACGGATCTTTGTGCAGGACCACATCTTATGAGCACCAAGACAATTAAAGCATTTAAACTAGTGTCATCTTCCGGAGCTTATTGGAGAGGCAGTGAAAAAAATAAAATGCTTCAAAGAATTTATGGTACCGCTTTTGCAAAAAAAGAAGAATTGACTGCCTATTTACAGCACTTAGAAGAGGTTAAACTTCGTGACCATAATAAATTGGGAAGAGAAATGGAATTATTCACAACGGTAGACGTAATAGGACAGGGTCTTCCCTTGTTAATGCCAAAGGGTGCAAAAATGATTCAGATCATGCAGCGCTGGATTGAAGACGAAGAAGAACGACGGGGCTACCTTAGAACAAAGACTCCATTAATGGCAAAAAGTGATTTATACAAGATTTCGGGACATTGGGATCATTACAAAGAAGGAATGTTTGTATTGGGAGAGGAAGAAACGGACAAAGAAGTATTTGCACTTCGCCCAATGACCTGCCCATTTCAGTATTATGTATATAAGGCAGGCCAGCATTCTTATCGTGATTTGCCACTTCGCTATGGAGAAACTTCTACTTTATTTCGAAATGAAGATTCCGGAGAAATGCATGGACTTACCCGTGTACGGCAGTTTACCATTTCGGAAGGACATTTAATTGTAACACCGGAACAGGTAAATGAAGAATTTAAAGGATGTCTGGAATTAGCAACCTATTGCTTAAATACACTGGGATTAGGGGATGAGGTAACCTACCGCTTATCAAAATGGGATCCAAATAATAAAGAAAAATATCTTGGAGATGAAGAATACTGGGATTCTACCCAAGGAAGAATTCGCGAAATCCTAACAGAAATGAATCTGCCTTTTACGGAAGCCGATGGAGAAGCTGCCTTTTACGGTCCCAAGGTAGATATTCAGGCAAAGAATGTCTACGGCAAGGAAGATACCATGATAACCATTCAGCTGGATTGTGCCATTGCGGAACAGTTTGACATGTTTTTTATAGGAGAAAATGGAGAAAAGAGAAGACCTTATATTATTCATAGAACCTCTATGGGATGTTATGAAAGAACGCTGGCATGGCTGATTGAAAAATATGCAGGCAAGTTCCCAACATGGCTTTGTGCAGAACAGGTTCGCATCCTCCCCATTTCCGAAAAATATGCAGATTATGCTGCCAAGGTAGAAGCGAAGCTGAGAGAAAATGGAATATTAGTAACGCTGGATAACCGCTCTGAAAAGATTGGCTATAAGATTCGTGAAAGCAGACTGGCTAAAGTTCCTTATATGCTGGTTGTTGGACAACAGGAAGAAGAAGATGGATTGGTTTCCGTAAGAAGCCGGTTTGCAGGAGATGAAGGACAGAAAAAACTGGATGTGTTTATAGAACAGATAGGAAAAGAAATTAGAACCAAGGAAATTCGAAAAGAAAACGAATAAAATATTTGAAAAGAAAATGGATAAAAGTATTGACTTTGCAATAGGTGCGTGGTATACTCTATATGTTGTGAGCAAGTAGAGTATCCACTCTCACCTTAGCATTGGTTAATTATGTGATGACTTGGGTTAATATATTTTTACAGGCGGTAGCTTGTTTAGATAGTACGTGGATATGTTTCCACGTTTTTTTATTGCTCGAAAGACTGATTAACACTGGCTTAATTAGCCAACATTATTATGGAGGTGCACTACTATTAGCGATTTAATGATCAACGAACAAATCAGAGACAAAGAGGTTCGATTAGTTGGGGAAGAAGGAGAGCAGCTTGGTGTTATGTCATCCAAAGATGCGATGCAGCTTGCAAAAGAAGCAGAACTTGATTTAGTGAAGATTGCTCCCACAGCAAAACCACCCGTTTGTAAGATTATTGACTATGGTAAGTATAAATATGAGCTGACTCGTAAAGAAAAGGAAGCAAAAAAGAAACAGAAAGTTACAGATGTAAAAGAGATTCGCTTATCACCTAATATTGATATGAACGATATGAATACAAAGATAAATCAGGCTAGAAAGTTCTTAAGTAAGGGTGACAAAGTTAAAGTTGCACTTCGTTTCCGTGGTCGTGAAATGGCACACATGGGAATGGGAAGACAGATTTTAGATAATTTTTATTCGAAGCTGGAAGACATCGCTGCCGTTGAAAAACCTGCGAAGTTGGAAGGAAGAAGTATGATAATGTTTTTAACAGAAAAACGTTAACATAGAGAAGGATTTATATTTTAAGGAGGAAAACGAAATGCCAAAATTGAAAACAAAAAGAGCAGCAGCTAAGCGTTTTAAACTAACGGGAACCGGAAAATTAAAAAGAAATAAAGCATATAAGAGACATATCTTAACTAAGAAATCTCCTAAAGTTAAAAGAAATCTTAGAAAAGCTACAATTACTGATAGCACAAATGCTAAGGTAATGAAGAAAATATTACCTTATTTATAATTTGAAGAAACGGAGGAAAATAGACAATGGCAAGAATTAAAGGCGGAATGAATGCTAGAAAGAAACACAATAGAGTATTAAAATTAGCAAAAGGTTACAGAGGCGCTAGATCGAATCAGTATAGAGTTGCAAAACAGTCAGTAATGAGAGGCTTAACAGAATCTTTTGCCGGAAGAAAACAAAGAAAGAGACAGTTTAGACAGTTATGGATTGCTCGTATTAACGCAGCAGCACGTATTAATGGACTTTCTTACAGCAAGTTTATGTATGGATTAAAATTAGCCGAGGTTTCCGTTAACAGAAAGATGTTATCAGAAATGGCAATCAATGATCCATCCGGATTTACAACTTTGACAGAAGTTGCAAAGGCAAAATTAGCATAAAGATAGAGCGGAATAGGTTATTATGGAACCCGGGATGCGCAAGTATCTGGGATTCCGTAGACCAATTTTGATATTATCACATTTTTCTATTGACATATGGCTTTAAGCCTATTATAATGTATTTTGCATTCCTCGATAGCTCAATGGTAGAGCACACGGCTGTTAACCGTGGGGTTGTTGGTTCGAGCCCAACTCGGGGAGTATGCGGGAGTGCTGGAATTGGCAGACAGGCAAGACTAAGGATCTTGTGTCCGTATCGACGTGTGGGTTCAAGTCCCATCTCCCGCAGTACATAGAACGGTAAGTCGTTCATAAAAATAAGGCTTTCACAATCGTTACGATTGTGAAAGCCTTATTTTTATGTATTATTTATTCCAAATTGCATGTAATCTTGAGTTTCTGCAAAATGTAAATTCGCAATGATTAAATCCTTCCAAAGTACCAATCTACCGATTTTTGAGAAATGAGTCAGTAAGACCACGAAGAGAAATCATATATTTAAAATCTGCTACTATTTTTTAAAAAAAACGAGAAAAACTTTGGATTAGAGAAAATGTAGTGGAAACATTGTACCCAGGCTAGCCATCGCGCCAGCGATTTGGTACAATGGATGTGAAAATATCCAGATAAGTCTAAATATTTAAAAGTTATGTTGTAAAGGGGACTATTCAAAAACTTGTATTCTTTCAAGGCGACTGTTCATTTGTTCTTCCAACAGCGCTGATAATCTATCATATAAATAGAAAGTAAGCAGATTGATTCCCAGTGCACAGACCAGGCAAACAATAATCAGCGTGCGTGAGATATTTTCACACATGAAAATGGAATAGAGCATGATAAGCGTTCCCAAAGGAACCGCTAACAAGCTCGCCCAGTACACATTTGGAATAGGCACAGCGTTTTTTATATTCTTGAACCCTTGAATGATGAGAACCAACACAAGTGAGGCAATTCTGATTGCAATAAGCCCAAACTCGGATTCATACGAAAAGGGCTGCAGCGGATCGGGCCTCAAGTAGCTTGTTAGGAGAGCAAAGGTTGTCTCCACCAGCAATAGCGGAAAATAAATAGAAAAAACAGCTATCACCTTTTTTTTGAAGCTGCCCTCATATAAAAACGCAAGCAGAAAAAACAGTATGAGGTTAGCCACCATGATAATGGTGGGCACCTTTAGAAACACATGAGTGACTGTAATACACAAAAAATAACCTATGTATGCGATTTTTTCAATCAATGGAGCTACCTTGCTAACCGAATAGAATATATGCATAAATTTGTATATGACATAAGCCATAAATAAATTTCCCAGTATATAAATCACATCATATGTTTCCATCGTGACTCCTCCTTAAATGGTGTTGATTTGTAAACTGCGAAGTTCTTGCCGCTTGGATCGGCTGATCGGCAGCGTGACGCCATTAGACATAACAACTTCCGAGTAACGCAATACAGATATGTGATTATAATTGATTAAATAGGAACGGTGTATTTGCAAAAATTGGTACCCGGAGAGTTTCATAGCAACCTCATCTAATGAGCCATAGAAGAAATCTTCCCCTTTGTTCATTGCAATTCGAACCTCACGGTTGACACTTTCAAAATAGATAATGTCACCTGTGGGAACCTTAAATAAATCATGGGCCTTTTGATAATGAAAGTAGCCTATGTTTTTTTGTGTGCGCTTCCTTGCTAATATAAAATCGTTTATTACAATAGCCGCCTCTATGGGCTTTGGAATAAAAT
>JAVXEO010000009.1:45999-48388 GCA_036658435.1 Acetivibrio sp. | reverse complement strand
GTCATCAAAAAGCTGGGCAGCGACGTGAAAAAAGACTATTCCTCCTCGCTTTTAAGCCTTGCAACCGGCAGAAGAATTGTGGGCGGCACGCCCCTTGCCTTTGGCGAGGGGGACACAAAAAGCAGGATCCAAAATGTGCTGAATTACAAAAAGCCTGCCTTTTGGGTGATTGTAATAACCACCATTGCAGTTGTTGTGGCTGTGTTTTGCCTTGTAAGCAATCCGGCTGGGACAACTATCCAAAATCCGTATGTGCAGGAATATATTGTGGGGGCAGATGGTATTCTTGGAACTGTCGATACAGAAAAATATACTGCTGTCAGCGAAGATTTTGCCATTGGTGCAGATAAATACGGTATAGCTGTTTTTAAAGATCCTCACAAAGCATTTGCAACTTTTGAAACACTTTACGCCGATGCTATCGAACTCATAAAATCCGAAAATGACTTAAAACTATTTTCACATAAAAACTATGAAATGTACAAGGTTTATGGCTGGCAATTAACGAGTGGGACAAAGGAAGAACAGGATAGAGCACGCTTTGTAAGCGGTTTTCTTGACATCTATGAGAATAGCTTTGAAAAAGGTATTCCAAATACACAATACCCTGCACCAACCACTGAGGAAACAAATGGTGTTTCAGCGGAAAAGCTCTGGGAAAATCGCACAGAATATGTGGGGAATAACTCAGCAGTGGGAAATATCATATCAAATTTAAGTTTTCCCAATAATATTTCTTACAAAGACTTTGAGTTACATACCAAAGAGCGCCCCTATGCTATTACTGTAAATTTTAAAACAGATACAGAAACTCGCAATTACTATGCAGGGGAATTACATCAACAAGAATTTATGAATAATGCCCTCATAATGTTTTCTTTAATTGGCAATGCAGAATACATCACCTTTTCACTTGACGATGATGTACTCGAGCCATATAGTTTTCAATATACCTCCGACCAAGCCAAAACAATTTTGGGTAATGATTATTTTTCAAAAACCGAAACACTCGAAGGGTTTAAAGCTGTGATTTTAAAGTAATTGAAATCGGTACAACAAGCCTACCGTTCAATGTGGGCAGACAAATAAGATGGGATAGTGATGAATAAAATAAATTGCAAAAATCCGCTAATCTCGAAATCAAGGGCAACCTCGCCGTTTTATCAGCTTGGTTGCCCTCTTTTTAATTATCGTTGTTTAGTTCAATATTTATCCCAGAAGCTTCATAGTAAAGAATGACATGATAATTGATTATAAGCAAAGAATAATATTTCAGCATATCAAAAAAATACAAGCATATATATAAAACAGGTCAGGGGAAAGGATAGGGTTGAAAAAATGGAAAAGAAAGAAGAAATATTAAGAATATTTTCAATTCGGCTTCGAAAACTATTTTGGGGACTGAAGATGGATTTTAATCATCTTCAGGAAGTTCGCCTTCGAATGAACAGCCCCCTAATATTACAATACGATAATCAAGAATTTTTTTTAGGAGAAAACAGCTGCCTGACAAAGAAAGAGGAAGAAGCATTTTTAGTATCGGGAAAAGAAATTCGTGAAACCATGGAATATATTAGTAATTATTCACTTTATGCATATGAAGAGGAAGTAAAACAGGGATTTATTACCATTCAGGGCGGACATCGTGTGGGCATTGCCGGAAAGGTGGTTATGGAAAAAGGTTCTATTAAAACAATAAAGCACATATCTTTTGTTAATATTCGATTTGCCCATGAGGTAAAAGGATGTGCCAAGGAGATTCTCCCTTATATAAAAAAAGGACAAGATATTTACCATACATTAATTGCCTCGCCTCCAAGATGCGGAAAGACAACCTTATTGCGTGATACCATCCGTATACTTTCCGGAACCTATAATATTGGCGTGGTAGATGAACGATCTGAAATTGGGGCTTGCTATATGGGAGTTCCACAAAACGATTTGGGAATTCGAACGGATATTTTAGACTGCTGTCCCAAAACCCAGGGAATGATGCTGCTGATACGCTCCATGTCACCGGAAATTGTGGCAGTGGATGAAATTGGAAGCGAAGAAGACTATAATGCCATTCAACAGGTGATTCACTGCGGCTGCAGAATACTTGCAACCATACATGGAGATTCCATAGAAGAAATTAAAAAAAAACCACTTGCTGGGGTATTTGAAAGAATTATAATTCTGGACAGGACAGAAGGAATGGGACATGTATCCGGAATTTATAATGAAAGCGGTGAAAATATATGGTTTTAAAGATTTTGGGGAGTGTTTTTATTATCTTTTCTACCTCATTTTTAGGTTATTTGCTGGGAATGGAAAAGAAGAACCGATTAAAGCAGCTTCGACAGTTAAAAAAAGCAGGCTATCTTTTAAGAGGAGAAATTCAATATGG
>JAVXEO010000009.1:39819-45899 GCA_036658435.1 Acetivibrio sp. | reverse complement strand
TAGAAATGAATTCTCAAAATGAAAAAATACGGCTATACCAGTTGTTGGGAGTTTTAAGTGGAATTTTTGTGACAATTGTGATGCTTTGAAATAAAGATGGGAGAACATATGAGCATTAATTTGATTTTTAAAATTGCCGCAGTTGGAATTCTGGTGTCGGTACTAAGCCAGGTATTAAAACATTCCGGAAGAGAAGAACAGGCATTTTTAACTAGCCTTGCCGGTCTGGTACTGGTTTTATTATGGATCATACCTTATATTTCAGAATTGTTTATCACTATAAAAAGCTTATTTGCACTTTGAAAGGAGCCGGTTGTAATCATGATAAAAGTAGCAATTCTAGGACTGATTACGGTATTAATAGCGGTACAGTTTAAAAGTGGAAAAGCAGAATATGCTACCTACATAGGATTTGCCGGCTGTCTTATTCTTTTCTTATATGGCATTCGAAAACTGGAAACCATATTGGGAGCATTAAATAAACTTCAAGGGTATATGAATATTGGAGAGTCCTATATTTTATTATTACTAAAAATAGTGGGCGTTACGTACATAGCGGAATTTTCTGCAGACCTTTGTAAAGATGCAGGATATGTGGCAATTGCCGGACAAATTGAATTTGTGGGAAAGCTTACAATATTAAGTATTAGTATGCCGGTACTGGTATCTTTACTGGAATCCATTCATAATTTTCTATAAGGAGGAGAGGGCTTTATAATGAGGGGATGGATTTATCTATTTGCATTTGTTTTACTTGGAAGCTTTGTTCTGGGACGGACGGCACAGGCACAGGATATTCAAATTCCCTATGAAGAAGAACTGCATATAGAAGAAGTACAAAGGACAATGGATGAGCTTTTAGGACAAGATAGCTTCTCTTTTCGAGAATACATCTATCAAAGCCTGCAGTCAGAATCTAAATTTTCAATACAGGATCTGCTAAATAAAATGATGAATGTAATAAAAGCACAAATGGAGACCGATAAAAACAGGCTGATTCAATTTGTTGGAATTGGGATTCTTGCAGCCGTATTTACAAACTTTGCAAGAGTTTTTCGAAACCGTCAGGTGTCAGAAATGGGATTTTATGTGACGTATCTTATGATGTTTTCCATATCCTGTGCTTCTTTTTATAAAATTACAGAAATTGCAGCCCATACATTAGAGAATATTATAGAATTTATGAGAGCCTTGATTCCGGCCTATTATATGGCAATTACATTTTCCGCAGGGGTGGGAAGCTCCGGATTTTTCTATCAGGTAACACTGATTTTAATACAAGTGGTGGAAGTGTTGATTATGAAAGGTATCTTTCCTTTGATTCGTATTTTTTTTGTACTCAGCCTAATCAATAATTTATCCCAAGAAGATTTACTTTCCAAAGCCATTGAATTATTGGATACGATCATTCGCTGGACATTAAAAAGTCTTTTGGGACTAATTACGGGATACAACATTATTCAGGGACTGATTGCACCCATTGCGGATACTTTTAAAAATAGGATGACAATGAAACTGGTAAATGTTTTACCGGGAGTGGGAAACATACTGGGCTCCGCGGCAGAAACTATATTTGGTGCCGGAATTGTTCTGAAAAATGCAATGGGAGCTGCCGGAATTTGTGTTTTAATTCTTTTGCTGGCAGTACCTTCCCTTCGAATTGGTTTTTATTCACTGCTCTATAAGGGGGCATCCGCACTGATTCAGCCGATTTCAGATAAAAGAATTGTAGAATGCCTGAATGGAACAGCAAAGGCAGCGGGTCTTTTATTATACGCAACGTTTGCTGCCGGTGTTTTGTTTTTACTGACCATTCTTGTAGTCATGGCAACAACAAATGGGAGGCTGGGATGACACTTTTACTGGATACTGTTAGAAATCTTGCAATGTATCTTATTTTTATAACCATAATAAAAAACTTATTGGGGGATAGTAATTATGGAAAATATGTAGAGTTTTTTATGGGAATTGTTCTGATTTTAATTGTTTTAAAACCCTTAAGCAAAGCCCTGCATACAGAAGGAATTTTAGAAGCATATTTTAACTTTCAGGAAATTAATTTTGAGATAAAAGAAGCCCAGAATGCACTTTATGATGGAGAAGAAAAGGTAAATGATGCCATCCTTAAAAACGCAGAGGAACAAATGAAAGAACAAATTATAAATTTAGCCAGGGAAGAAGGTCTTTATGTAAGGAATAGTAAAATCATGCTTTCAGGAAAAGAAGATGATTTTGGAAGACTAAAAAAAATAGAACTTTGGCTAAGCTATGATAAGGATTCTGGAAAAATAAAAAAAATTGCAATAGGAAAAGAGAAAGAAACGGAAAATTTTATAGAGTTTGAGAAAAAGATTGGGGACATTTATGAAATAGAAGAAAAAAATATTTATGTTTATGAAGGGTAGGGGAATTTGATTTGGAAAAAAAGAAATTAAATTTAAAGGAAATAGGAATGGGAAAAATAATTATTTTATTTCTAACGGGTGTATTTCTTTTAATTCTTTCCGTTCCAAGCTTTCAAAAAAAAGAGAATACTTTGGAAGAGGGACTTTCTGAAAAACCGGGAATAAAAAAAATAGAAAGCAGTGGAGATGTAAATTCCATAGAGGAGACGTATACCAATCGAATGGAAAAGAGATTGACCGATACGTTAGAACAGGCTGCGGAAATTGGAAAGGTCAAGGTTATGATAACGTTAAAAGGCAGCAGTGAAAAAGTTACACTAAAGGAGGAGCCCTTTACCCAGGAAAATGGTTCGGAAAGTGATGGGAGAGGAGTAACCCGAGTGAATTCCAGCCTTACCCATGAGGATAAAGCCGTTTTGGTCTCTCAATCAAGCGGAGAATCTATGCCTTATGTAATAAAGGAAACTCTGCCGGAGATTCAAGGAATCGTAGTACTTGCAGAAGGAGCAGGAAATAGTAAATTAATTGGGGAAATTGTAGAGGCGGTACAGGTATTATTTGACGTACCCATACATAAAATTAAAGTAATGAAAATGGAAGGAGTACATCATTGAAAAATATATTTAAGAAGAACCAGATTATTATTACCGCACTGGCAATTATGATTGCAGTTGCCGGATATCTTAATTTTTCAAAAGAGGATGCACTAAATACGTTAAGCAGCACGGAAGAAGAGGCGGCCTATGCACAAAAAGAAAATGAGGAAGTGGAACTTTTAGATTTATCGGAAGAAGACATAGCGGAGGCAGAGTCCTCAGAGGATAGTCTTGATGTTTCTGATACAGGAGAAGTCGTTGCGTCCGGTGAAACAGAAGTTGCTGACGGAATAGAAACCCAGGTAGGGGAAGCCGTTCTGGTGAGCAATACCATTGGAAGTGATTTCTTCTCATCAGCCAGACTAACCAGAGAACAGACCCGAGCAAAAAACAAAGAAATGTTAATGGAAATTGTAGATAATCAAAACATATCCCAAGAACAAAAAAAAGAGGCGTTAAATAGTGTCATACAACTGACGGAGATTGCAGAAAAAGAAAGTTCCACAGAAATTTTACTGGAAGCGAAGGGCTTTGAAGAAGTTGTGGTAAGTATTATTGAAGATGGAGTGGATGTAATTGTAAATGCAAATGAGCTGACGGAGCCTCAAATTGCCCAGATTGAGGACATTGTTAAACGAAAAACTGAAATTGCCCCGGAAAATATTGTAATCTCTCCGGTGGGGGTTACAAAAAATTAATTGCAAATCAGGCAAATTTTGATATAATGAATATAGAATGTGGTATACTAAAGCATAGGAGGTAAAGACAGTGAGCAAAGAAGTTGAAAATAAAAATTCTTATAAAGTGTTAGAAGACAGTAACATCGGAGAGGTAAGGATTGCTGATGAAGTAATTGCAATTATTGCGGGCCTTGCAGCTACAGAAGTAGATGGAGTAAATTCTATGGCAGGCAATGTAACAAATGAGTTGGTTGGAAAGCTTGGAATGAAGAATCTTTCCAAGGGAGTTAAGGTTTTGGTTGACTCCAAAGCAGTGGCAGTGGATTTAACACTGAATATGGAGTATGGTTACAGCATTCCTAAAACAAGCGGAGTGGTTCAGGAAAAAGTGAAGCAGGCAATTGAGAATATGACAGGGCTTCCTGTATCGGAAGTGAATATTCGAATCACCGGTGTGAAGCTAGAAGGACAAAAGTAGCAAATGCAACCCTTATGGTTTTTATAAGGGTTGTTTCTTATGATAAAATAACAGACAAAATCAAAATAGGAAGGGAGTATGTGCACAACTATGAAAAGAAGTGAACTTAGAGAACATCTGTTTTTAATGCTATTCCGAAAGGATTTTCATCCGGAAGAAGAATTAAAAGAACAGGCATTATTATACCTAGACACCTTAGAAAGCCCAAAAGAAAAAGATACCCTTTATTTAGAAACTCGTTTTGCAGAGATTCTGGATAAATTAAAGGAAATTGACAAAATGATAGAAGAGGTTTCAGTTGGATGGAAAATTACACGTATAGGGAAGATTGAACTTACGGCTATTCGCCTTGCAATTTTTGAAATGAAATATGATGAGGAGGTTCCAACGAAAGTTGCCATTAATGAAGCGGTGGATCTTGCAAAGAAATTTGGAGAAGAGAATTCCGGTGGGTTTGTTAATGGAATTTTGGCAAAACTAGTATGAGTGAGCAGATTTATTCTGTTTCCCAAGTGAATCAATATATAAAGAATTTATTTGTAAGGGAAACCATTCTTTCACAGATTTACGTGAAAGGGGAAGTTTCTAATTGCAAATACCATAGTTCAGGGCATATATACTTCACCTTAAAGGATGAAAAAGGGCAGATGGCTTGCGTTATGTTTGCAGGTCAAAGAGATGGCCTTTCTTTTCGTATGTCTGAAGGACAAAGTGTGGTTGTCTTAGGAAGCATTAATGTATATGAGCGGGATGGAAAATACCAAATGTATGCAAAAGAAATTCTTTTGGATGGTGCCGGTGCTTTTCATGAACGTTATGAACAATTAAAGAAAAAACTGGAAGAAGAGGGACTTTTTGATGAAAAGTATAAAAGTCCTATTAAAAAATACAACAGTCGAATTGGAATTGTTACCGCAGATACCGGTGCAGCCATTCAGGACATTATAAACATTACAAACCGCAGAAACCCCTATGCACAATTATTTTTATATCCGGCAAAGGTTCAGGGGGATGGAGCAAAGGATACCATTATTGCCGGAATTGAATATCTGGATCAATTTGGAGTAGACGTAATCATTGTGGGACGGGGAGGCGGTTCCATTGAAGACTTGTGGGCATTTAATGAAGAAGCCGTTGCCTGGGCTATTTTTAATTGCACAACACCGGTGATTTCTGCTGTGGGACATGAAACAGACACAACCATAGCGGATTATGTGGCGGATTTAAGAGCACCAACACCTTCGGCTGCGGCAGAACTGGCCGTGATTAATTTGTTTGAGTTAGAACATTATTTCGAAAATATGCAATATACATTGGAACGATTTATGCAGAATCATCTGAGCAAGGCAAAGGGAGTGATGGAAAATTACAAACTTCGGTTATCTCACGAAGAGCCAATATACCTCCTCCGCCAAAAAAGACAATATTTGCTGGATTTGGAAGAAAAGCTGCAAACAAGAATGAAAGATAAAGTACAAAAACAAAGGTACCTTCTGACCGTGTATATTGAAAAAATAAAAGGATTATCACCAATAGATCGTTTAAACAAAGGATTCTCCTATGTGAGCAAGGAAGATAGTAAAACCGTTCGTTCAATAAAAGATATAAAAATCGGAGATACTATTTTTATTGAATTAAAAGACGGAGAAATAAAAGCTGTGGTTGAAAAATGTAAGAAAGTAAGGAGAATATAAGGAAGTAAGGAGAATGGAATGGCAAAGGAAAAGAACCTAGAAAATTCGATGAAAGCCCTGGATCAGGTGATGGAAGCATTGGAGAAAGAAGAAATAAGTCTGGAAGAATCCTTTCAGCTATACCAGCAGGGAATGAAACTTTTGAAAGATTGCAACGATGCAATTGACCGGGTAGAGAAAAAGATTGTCATATTAAATGAGTGTAAAGAATCACTCTAAAGAAAAAT